>JAEWYV010000080.1 GCA_023458615.1 Bacillota bacterium | reverse complement strand
AGATCTACCGGGCTGGAAGTTGCCCCAGCTTTGGCAGAGGTTGCATCCACCTGCAATGAGGACTGTCCCGCCGTCTGCATCATCTGCGCGGTGTCCAACGGAAAGGGTTTGAACGATGCCATATTTACGCTATTGTCACAGCCGACCAAAGAGAGCAGCATGGCTGTCGCGCCGATCCAGCTCAAAAACCGTCGAATGATCTGTTTGATTTTCATGTTTATTCCCTCCTTAATAGCCCAGCGTCTTGTTGATGACGCTGCCGTCGATGGCGTTAATGGAAAGAAAGGGCTCTTCAATCGAATCGACCGATGCATCCGTGTCATTTGGCTGTACTTCGATATCATAGGGGAGGATGAAATGCCGCTGACCGTAGAAATTCCAAACCGGAATCAGCATGCCGTTGTCAATCGAGTTTGCATCCGGAATGCGTTGGAGAGACAGTGTGATCTGGTTGATTTCGATCACATATGACTGCAAGTCTTTCAAATCGGATTCTTGAGGCTCGTTGACAACGCCCAACATATTTTTCGCGACAGTTAGGATGGAGGAGAACGGGAGAAGATTTGCCCGTTCCACCTCAACCGCACCAACCGTCAGCGGGGATGTCCAATTCACCCCAATGATCCCTTCATCATCCAGCCGAACGCTTAGCGTTTCATATGCCCATTCTTTTCCGCCGTCCAGCCCGCCGACATAGGTGCGGTTATAGGGGCTCTGTATCTCTATCCCGTCTACCACGCGTCGCGCCTGCACAAAATAGGCATACTTCCCAGCGGTACCATCCTCTGTATATTCCTGCGCGAGGCAGACGCGATACAGCACCATGTTGCTAATGCCAAGGGCCTGAAAGAGAGAAACAACCCGCTCTTTGGCTTCTTGCGGTGTCATTTTTAGTTCGACAATTTGAGCGTCGTTCGTAACATCTCTGCGTTTGGACAACGCCGCGGAAACGCGGCCAAAATTGATGAAGTTAAAGGTAGCTTCGCTGTGCGGCGCAACTGTGGTATTGGTTTTTTCGATATAGCGTACCTCATCGGTCGGATAGTCCACGTTATTCCAAACAAATAGTTCAATCGAATGCGGTTGTTTTGGCGCATTCACCGTCATAAACACCTCATAAGTGCCGCCGCCGTCCGCCTCGTCCCGACTAAAACGCGCTACGGTAATCGGGTCGCCCAAATCCTCACGCGCGTTCGGTAACTCCGCCTTTAGTTTGGAAATCTCCGCTTCATAATCAGTGCGCCAGGAATCATCTGTATCCTCTACGCCATTTGGTGAGTAGTTCCGATCCAAATCCCGTTGTAAGGAATCGATACGGCCCTGAATATGATCCTTCGTGTGGTAACTATTGCCATAGTCATACATCGTCTCACCCTTGCAAAGATAATCAAACGCCTTTGCGACAAACGCCTCGGCAAACTCCGCGGCAGAGACGCGATAGACCGAGAGATGATCCGTCTCCGGCACCGACACATCCGCCGCAATCGTGATCGAGAACTTTTCCATCTGCGTCGGCAGTGTTTCCTGCACGCGCTCCGGAGCACCGAGTGTCTCGCGAAGCGCTTGCCCCGAAGCCGTATCGGTTGGCAGTGCCGCCGTTGCAATCATCTGCTCCGTATCCTTGCTCACATTCGGCGCTGCGAGCGCCTCCGCCTTTGTGCAGGCGGACAGCATGCCACCAAGCAGCACGCAACTCATAACAACGCAAATCGTTTTTTTCAACATCTTTCCCCTCGCTTTCCGTCGCCCGCAATCGTATTTGCCGCTGTGCGTCAATCGTTTTTACAGGCTTCTGGATACAACGATAGAGTGAAAACCTTATCGAGTCCTCATCATCTGGTAAACGGAATGTAATTTTGAACAGGATTACCCTTAATTTTGTGGCGCGATGGTGAAAATCTCGCCGCGCGAACGCTCCACGACCGAAACGGCGATCTTCGGCACAGAAAACACAGAGAAAAGAATCAAAGAAGCCAGAGCCAGATAGAGCAGATTCCATTTAGATATGCGCTTTTTAATTTGCGGCATCATCGAACACCACCTTTGCCGTTGTGCCAACATTTGGTTCACTCTCAAACGCCAGATGCGCGCCATGCAAGCGCGCAATCTCCTCCGCCAGTGCAAGCCCAAGCCCAATTCCGCCCGCCTTTTTTGCGCGGGAGCGGTCAACCATGTAGAACGGCTGTGTGATCTTCTCCAGCTCCTCCTTCGGCATACCATGCCCATGATCGGCTACCGAAATCTCGTTTCCACGCGCATGTAATTCGATTGTATCCCCCGGACGGGAAGCTTTGCCCGCGTTGTCGATGAGGTTGAGTAGCAGACTGGCAAGCAGATCCTGCTCCATCTCCAAGGTATCCATCTCGTTTTGCACGGTGAGTGTCAGTCCCCGCTGGCGAACCTGCTCCTCGGAGGCAGCGCAAACCAACTCCAAAAGCGCGGCAACGGGCGTTTGCGTTCGCTCCAGTTCGCCGCCCTGCTTAAGCACGATGAGCTGCATGAGCTTTTGCGAGAGACGCTCGATGCGCAGACATTCGCTGTTGATGCCAAGCAGCGCGTCCTCGCGCTCCTCCTCGGTCATCTTTGTGCCAAGAAGCGTTTGCGCGTGCCCCGAGATGCCAGTCATCGGCGTTTTCATCTCGTGCGTGAGTGCGGACATCAGCATCGTCCGCCGCTCCGCCTCCTCCTTCAGCGCGCAAACATGCGTCTCCACAGCGTCCGCCATGCGATTAAAATCCGCGGCAAGCTCGCCGATTTCGTCGTCCTGCTGAATTTGAATCCGTTGGTCATAGACCCCGCCAGCGAGATACGCCGTGCTCTTTTGCAGGGTTTGAATCGGACGCAGCACCCCGCGCAGCAACAAAATCAGCACCGCGCCCGCAAGCGCGATGACGCATGCGTTGACGAGGGCAAACTGATACGCCATCGTCTCCACGTCGGAATAGACCGATGTAATGTCGCTCACCACATAGATCTCATAGTCCGTCTGGTCGATGGTGATGCGACTTCCTGCGAGCAGAATGGATCGCCCGTCGATCAGACTCACGACATATTGCTGCGTGTCCGCCGTAATGGGCAAATAGTCCGTGGGATTGATCGTTGTGCTGTTGTAGATGGTATCGTTGCCGGAGAGCAGAATGGTTGTCCCCTCCGCAAATTTGGCGATGAGATAGCGCGCGAGGCTTCGTTTGGCAACATCCGTATATTGGCTGTCCAGTTCGGAGGACATTGCCGTGG
>JAEWYV010000079.1 GCA_023458615.1 Bacillota bacterium | reverse complement strand
AGCGCGCGCGCAATGGCGACGCGCTGCTGCTCGCCGCCGCTGAGCTGCGCCGGAAAGTTTGCAATTCGCTCGCCGAGGCCAACATCTTCCAGCACCTGCTTTGCGGAAAACGGCGCTTTGGAGAGCTCCGTCGCCATCTCCACATTTTCCAGCGCGGTCAGATTGGGAATTAGATTATAAAACTGAAAGACAAAGCCGACATCCTCGCGGCGATAGCGTGTAAGCTGGCGCTTGTTGTAGGCGGAGATTTCGTCCTCACCCAAAAACACCTTTCCGCTCGTGAGCGTATCCATCCCGCCGAGGATATTGAGTAGCGTGGTCTTGCCCGCGCCGGACTGCCCGACGATGACGCAAACCTCGCCCAGTCCAATCGTGAAACTAACGTCATGCAGCGCATTTACCTTCACACCTTCGGTGTCATAGGTTTTTGCTACATTTTCTAAAACCACATATGGGGTCATCTATCTTCCTCCGTACCGAAAAAATCTCTTTTACATCAGCCCAGACCGAATTTCAGGCCAAATAGTATGTGAATCAACACAACAGCTTTGGTTTGAACCATAACATCAGGCCAAATACGATGTGTGTCTCAACAACAACTTTGGTCTTATTATTGGACTTCAGGCCAAATACCAACTGATTGTATACAACAATTGTAAACGGAGTATAAACTCAACGCAACCGTACCGCTTCTGACACAATTTTCCACACTTGTTTCATATTGTATAACACTATTTCGCTCAATTTGGATATACTATTGTGTAGGCTACATTAGAATGACGCAATGCAGGAGGAATCGTTATGCTCACCCATCTCGCAACGACAGAGGACATTGCCCAATGGAGATTGACAGCCGAGCGTTATCGCGATCAACTCTCTCCAAACCGCATCCCGGGGAGCGAACTATACGCCTATCTGCAATCGCGCTATCCCCTATTGCCGCTCGACGACGCGCGGGCAAATCAGGTTGTCATCTCGAATATCTTGGAGAATAAGGTCTTTGCCGCCGACCTGCCGGGAGGGGTTTCGCCGGAGCCCGTCTGCTGCCTCATCGAGCATAGCGGCGCAGGCGAGAGGCTCTATCAGGCACAGGAGGTGGTGTTCTCCGGCTGCGATATCTTTGTCGGCATCGATCTGGTCAGCGGTTATTTTTGTGTGGAAGGCAGCGGTCTGCTCTGGGATGAACTCTTTGCGCACCGCGGCCTCGGCATGCGCGATTTGACCAACAATTATATGGTTGCGGAATATATCGCCTGTCTATCACGTTTTGGTTTGTTGGAGAGCACTGCTGGAAACAAATCGTAAAACGATCCTCCTCTCAGTCATACAAAAGAGGGAGCGAGTAAACCGCCCCCACTTTTTTTGCCTCTTGTCTATGATTGTCCTTACCCTTTATGGCAATAGCTTGCGCCGGGGCAGCCGCTGCAGGAGCAGCCGCAGGTACTCTTGTTGTTTTTCTTATCTCGAATCATCTTGACGATTACCGCCGCAACGATTACGGCGACGATTGCCCCCACAATAATGGTAGGTCCATTGGCAGACAGCCAGTTCATCATAACTATTCGCTCCTTTCAGCGGATGCATCTTTGTTTGTACAAAATAGTATGGCTCTTATAAAGTCACTCTTGTTTGCTTATGCGGCTTTTGTGCGCTTTTCGTATGGGTTTTTTCTCAGTAACAGATAGAGCAACGCCGTAAGCAGTGCGAGCGCAACGCCGGTGCCTGCGGTAAAGACGCCATTGCCAATCCAACTACCGAGCTGGAATACGATCAGCGAAACCGTATAGGCAAACACGGTCATATAGCCGATTGCGCCCCAGGTCCATTTTGCGCTGTTCATCTCGGTTTTAATCGCGCCCATCGCGGCAAAGCACGGCGCGCAGAGCAGGTTAAAGAGCATAAAGCTAAACGCGGAGAGCGCGGTGAAATCCAGCGCAAGATTGCTCCAAATCTCCAATCCATCCTCCGCCACCTCGGCAAAGCCGTAGAGTACGCCAAAGGTATTGACGACGTTTTCCTTTGCGATGAGGCCTGTAAAGGTCGCAACCGCCTGCTTCCAGCCGCCAAAGCCGAGCGGCGAGAAGATCGGGGCAATGAAGCTTCCAATGCCGGCGAGGATGCTCGTGTTGTTGTCCTCTACCATGCCGAACACACCGTCCACCGTTCCAAACCCCTGCAAGAACCAGAGCACGACCGCCGAAATCAAAATGACTGTGCCAGCGCGCTTGATAAAGCTCCAGCCGCGGTCCCAGGTGCTCCTGAGTACGTTTCGCATGGACGGGGTATGATAGCTCGGCAGTTCCATGACAAACGGCGCGGGATCTCCCGCAAACGCCTTGGTTTTTTTGAGCATGATGCCGCTAACGATCACCGCCGCAACGCCGATGAAGTATGCCACGGGGGCAACCCACCAAGCGCCGCCGAAGATGGCGCCCGCAAACAGTGCAATAATCGGCATCTTCGCCCCGCAGGGAATGAACGCGGTGGTCATGATGGTCATGCGGCGGTCGCGCTGGTTTTCAATCGTACGGCTCGCCATAATGCCGGGAATGGAGCAGCCGGAGCCGATCAGCATCGGAATAAACGACTTGCCGGAGAGGCCAAATTTGCGGAAGATGCGATCCATGATGAACGCAACACGCGCCATATAGCCAACATCCTCCAGAATCGCGAGCAGGAAGAAGAGCACCAGC
>JAEWYV010000078.1 GCA_023458615.1 Bacillota bacterium | reverse complement strand
AAGGGCTGCTGCCGCCGCCTCGTTTGCAACGCGTGCCGCCTCAATCAGCGGGGGATAGGCGGCGTTTGCGCGGATGATATCGCCGCTGATGAGCGATTTCCGGCATCGGAAGTCGAAGCGCGCGCTGGTGACAAGCGTTTCGTCGTGTGCCCCGCTGTAGATCTGTACATCGGCGCTGACATTTCCCGCACCGTATGCGGTTGGCATCAGCGTGACATCAAAGCGGCCCGCGCCCGACGCTTTCGCGATGCCGCTGGTTTCGTCCTGCATGGCAAAGCCGCTGCTGGATGCAAACGCGATGTTGATTTTGCAGCCGCCCAAATCCATCGGGTCGCCATTGTTGAGCAGGGTTACGTGCAGCAGATTGCCCGTATCCCCCTCAACCACCTCGAACGGCCGAAACGGGAGCGTCCGCATCATGTCGAGTGTGATGGTAAAATCCTTGGTTTGCATGAATTCCTCCTTGCTTTTGTGTTGGCGGGGTATCCACGCAAAGTATCGCATGTATCCTATGATGGAATTATCAGAAAACGGCCTCCCGAAATTATAAGAATCCGCAACAGAAAAAAACGAACGCCGTGCAGAAATCGGCGTTCGTTTTTGTCATCGCGCGGCGACGACAGAATGAGGAAGAATACGATGTACCTGCCGGATCATACGGAGCAGAAACCATATCATCCGGTAGCGGAAGGGTGCAGTGCTTAGAAGTTGACCTCGGTGTCGTAATAGCAGGCCTTAAGGAGCTTCTCCATCTCGGCGGGTGTGATGGCGCGCGGGTTGGAACCGGTGCAGGCATCGCCAACCGCGAGCTCGGCAACCTTGGGCAGCTTTTCGAGGAACTCCTTCTCGTCAATGATGCCGCCTTCATAGTCCTGAATGCCGCCGGGGATATCGAGTTTCTCGTTGAGCGCGCGGATGTGCTTGATCAGCGCTTCGGTCGTCGGATTGAGGCCGAGGTGCGCGGCAATCTCGCAATAGCGCTTGTCCGCCTCGGGATTCTTGGCGTTGAACTGGATGACCTTGGGCAGATACATGGCGTTTGCGCAACCGTGGACAATGTGTCCGCCGCTGTAGGCCGCGCCGGTCTTGTGCGCCATGGAGTGCACGATGCCGAGCAGCGCGTTGGAGAACGCCATACCCGCGAGGCACTGCGCATTGTGCATGCGCGCGCGCGCCGCCATATCGCCATTGTAGGAATCCACGAGATCCGCGCTGACCATCTTGATGGCGTGGAGCGCGAGCGGATCGGTATAGTCGCAGTGCAGCGTGGAGACATACGCTTCGATCGCGTGCGTCATCGCGTCCATGCCCGTGTGCGCGGTGAGTTTCTTGGGCATGGTCTCCGCGAGATCGGGGTCAACAATCGCTACATCCGGCGTGATGTTGAAGTCCGCGAGCGGGTACTTGACGCCCTTTTGATAGTCCGTGATGACGGAGAACGCGGTGACCTCGGTTGCCGTGCCGGAGGTGGAGGGGATGGCGCAGAAGTGCGCCTTGGTGCGAAGCTCCGGGAAGTTAAACGGGATGCAGAGCGACTCAAACGTCACATCGGGATATTCATAAAACGCCCACATGGCTTTTGCGGCATCAATCGGGGAGCCGCCGCCGATGGAGACGATCCAATCCGGCTGGAACTTACGCATGGCTTCTGCGCCGCGCAGAACGGTTTCAACGGAGGGATCGGGCTCAACGCCTTCGAACAGCTGAACTTCCATGCCTGCTTCACGTAGATATGCTTCTACGCGATCCAGAAAGCCAAAGCGCTTCATGGAGCCGCCGCCAACAACGACGATCGCTCGTTTGCCCTTGAGGGTTTTGAGTGCTTCCAGGGAACCTTTTCCATGATACAGATCACGGGGCAATGTAAAACGTGCCATTTGTTTCTTTCTCCTTGAATCAGTAGTACAATATCGGTTAATGACTATCGATAATATAGCATCGATATATGGACTTGTCAATGCAAAACCGAAAATATTTTGTGATGCAAAAGAAACAAAAGCGGCAAAAAAAAAGGCGCTTCCGGATGTGGTTTGATCGTTTGAACCGGTTAAAAGGCAGAGACAAACTTACCCCATAAAAAAAGCGCCCGTACAGGGCGCTTGTGGTTGTTGAATGGAATCAATCCTTTTTCTGATAGCCAAGCCGCTCGGAAAGATGCTTGGACAACAGTGCGAGGGAGGCCGCCATGTTTTCGTTTTGCACAAGAATACCCTCCGGCGTGTTGAGATGGACGGGAGCGAAGTTCCAGATGGCGAGCACACCGCTATCCACCAACGCATCGCAAACGCCCTGCGCCTGCGAGGCGGGCACGGTGATGATGCCAATGTGGATATTCATGTTGCGGCAGACCGTTGGCAGCTTGCCCATCGGCAAAACCTGCTTGCCGGAGATTTCTCCACCGGAGAGGTTGGGGTCAACGTCAAACGCGGCGACAATGCTCAACCCGTACGCTTCAAACCCGCGATAGGAGAGCAACGCGCGACCGAGGCTGCCCGCGCCAACAAGAATGGCATCGTTGGAGTTGTCGTAACCCAGCGTGCGCTCAATCGCGAGGATGAGTTCACTGGTTTGAAATCCGGTCTTGGGTTTTCCGGCGGTGTCGCTGACGGAGGCAAAGTCCTTTCGAACCTGAACCTCGTTTAGGCCAAGCTGCGCGGCAACGGTAGGTGCGGAGATGATCTCCGCGCCCGCGTCTCGCGCGGCACGCAGAGCCTGAAGATAATATGGCATGCGCTGAAGCGCCTGCTTTGAGATGGATACGGGGGTATGTTTTTCCATGGCGCACCTCCGAAAGCTATATCGATATAATAATACTGTTACATTGCGTTTGTCAATGCGTTGCCAACTGAAACGAATGGAACCGCAGCAAGTGCATGCGGATGACAATGTTAGAAAAATGCGGCTTTCCATGTATCATAACATAAATTTGATTTTCTTGCCAGAGGGGAAGCGATGCAGAATCGATTTGACGATGGGTCTTTCGCATTTTTTAGAGGAAACGGTTTGAAGCACTGTAAATCAACAATTCTATTCAAGCATGCCAGACTCACCGGAAGCGGGCTGATGCGTGGCGCGATATTTTCGCGGGCTGACCAGCAACTCCTGCCGGAATACCTTTGCAAAATAGCTGGGGCTGTTGAACCCCGTCGCAAAGCATATGTTGGAGATGCTCATATCCGTGCCGGAGAGCAGCCCCGCCGCCGCGCGAATGCGATATTGCAGCAGATAGTCAATCGGCGAGGAATCCAGCACCTTGCGAAAGCAGCGGTAGCATTCACTCTCGCTGATGGAGGACACCGCAGCAATCTGCGAAACGGTCAACGGCTCCGCAAAATGATCGTGGATATAGCCTAGCATTTGTTTGATGCGGATGGAATCCTTGTTTTGCACCAGATCCGTTTCGCAAACACGGTCCTGCAGATTTTCGAGGATCATGAGCAGCATTTGCATGAGTTCAACCTGCACCAAAATTTCATAGCCATATCGGTCGCTGTTGAACGCGGCAAACGCTGTGCGAAAATGATAGATGGCTTCCTTTTGCCAGGGCACCTCCGGACTTAAAAACACCTCGGACAACGTGGCACACTTGGCGAGCGGCGCAATGTAGCGCTGCTGTATGATGCTCTGCGGAAAGGAGGAGACCAGCTCCGGCATAAACAACAGGCTGTTGATCCGGCAGGGAACACCCTTTTGCCCGCGCTTGAGCTTATGCAGCACGTTGGCGTTGCAAAAGACGGCCTCGCCGGGATGCAGCAAAAACTCCCGCTCGCCGCAGAGTACGCGCGTGTCGCCCTCCAATGCGAGGATGATCTCCATCTCCTCGTGCCAGTGCCATGGAATATTGCCGACGAGGTATTTGCCGGGGTCCTCGTCGTAGGCGGCGCAGGGAAAAACCGGGGTGCCGTGCTTGGTGAGCTCGTGCAGATCCGGCGCAACCGCGATATCGGTTAGCTGAAGCGCTTTCATAATACAGGTTATTCCTTTAAAGTGAAGAATTGTATTATTAATCACTCATATTATACGAAGTAAATAGTAGTTTGGCAAGGATGATACTATTTATTGCACGAACGTACTGCAAATAATGCGTACAAAACAAAATCCCGCCGGATGGATTCCAGCGGGATGAGTGCGACTATTCGATTCGTTACACCATGATCTCCTGAAGCGGGGTGCTCGCCGGTACCGGATGCTTTTCTAGGAAACGCTCCGTCTGCTCAATCGAGCGGCCGATGTGCCGCATGGGATCAAGCTCGCGCTGAATCTCCTCCTTCGAGAGAGGGAAATCCGCATCGTTCGCCAACCGTTCGGCAAGGTCGTTGCCTTCCCCGCGGGAGAGGCGTTCCTTTGCCGCGAGGGAGTGTTTGCGGATCACCTCGTGCAGCGCCTGCCGATCGCCCCCGCGCGAAACACCCGCCATGAGCAGGTTCTCCGTTGCAAGGAACGGCAGCGCATCGGAGAGCATCCGGGCGTTTGCCTGTTCGTGTACGATGATGCCGGAGCAGATGTTTGCCATCAGGCGGAGCACCGCGTCCGTCGCGAGAAACGCCTCCGGCAGGGAGAGCCTGCGGTTGGCGGAGTCGTCCAGCGTGCGCTCCAGCCATTGTGTGCTCGCGGTCATCGGCGCGTTGAGCGCCGTCGCCATCACAAAGCGGGAGAGGGAGCAGATGCGCTCGCTGCGCATGGGGTTTTGCTTGTAGGCCATCGCCGAGGAGCCGATCTGTTTGCTTTCAAACGGCTCGGAGAGGATGCCGTCGTGCTGCAAGAGGCGCATGTCGTCGCCAAAGCGATAGGCGCTCTGCGCAACACTGGATAGCGCGTTGAGTACGCGGCTGTCGAGCTTGCGCGGATAGGTCTGTCCGCTGACGTCGTAGATGCGATCAAAGCCGAAATCCGCCGCGATTCTGCGGTTGAGCTCGTCAATCTTAGCCGTGTCCCCGCCAAAGAGCGAGACAA
>JAEWYV010000077.1 GCA_023458615.1 Bacillota bacterium | reverse complement strand
AGTTTGCGCGGGCGCGCGCTTCCATCAATCAAAACAACCTCAACGCCGCGCGGGAGATTCTCGACGGTGTGAGCGTACACAACGCGGAGTGGAACTATCTCTATGGCGTGATCTATCTTCGACAGGGTTGGTATGAAAAGGCCTTCTCCTGCATTAGCCGCGCCTATGAAGCGGAGCCGGATAACGCGGAATATCGCAACGCCTATCTCTCACTCAACAACTCCGGGCGTACCTATCAGCGCAACGCGGGCGGAAACATGGACAACTCCGCTTGCTGCGATGTTTGCAGCGCGCTGATGTGCCTCAATTGCTGCTGCGGTGGGGACTGCTGCTGATCAGCTCCAATAAAAATCAAAACAGCGCCCGGACGGACGCTGTTTTTTCACGCTTGTTATTATTGCTGTGTGGAATCGATGATAAAGTCGCAGTTCTGCTCGATGGGATAGGCAGAGAAATAAGCGTTTTCCAGCGGAATCCAACGATTGAGAAACATCGGAAGCATTTCTTCTCCATTGCGGGTGAGGATGCGCTCCTGCTGCAGCGCGGGATCAATCCGGCAGAATAGGCGGAGATCATAGTAAGCCGAAAGCAGCGGATGCATGCTGTATACGCCCTCCATGATGGAGACAGGGCGTGGGGGAAACGCCTCTGGTGCAAGCAACGCGTCCTGATGACAATCATAGCGGCGCACATAGGCTGTTTCTCCGCGTGAGACGGGCAGGAGCACTTCGGACAAAAACCGCTCGGCATCCACGTTTCCGCCGGGCTGACGCAGACGCTCCGGCGTGCGCATATTGGGTTGCAGAAAGTAATCGTCCAGATGAAACACGTTCGCGTTGAGCAGTTTGCCAAGTCTGGCGGCGGTCGTGGTTTTGCCAGCGCAGCAGTTGCCGTCTATGGCGAGCAGCACGCGCGCCTGCGTTTGTAAGAGCGCTTGCACGCGCAAGATCATTGCTTCATCCGCCTGATTGGACTTCATTACGGGCTGATTTTGATTCGTTTGAGGCATGAAAATCCTTCCGGTGCGCGATGTTCTATACTCTGGCGCGCACATCACAAAACACAGCTATTATAGCATATCAAAGGAGAGCGGAACATGGAGGGTACAATCATTACCACAGAGCGGTTGATGCTCCGCAGGTTGACGCAGGAGGATTATTGTGCGCTTGCGCAGATTTTGCAGGATGAAAAGGCCATGTTTGCCTATGAGCATGCGTTTAGCGACGCGGAGACGCAGACGTGGCTGGATCGTCAAATCGAACGATACCGAGAAAACGGATTTGGGATTTGGGCGGTTGTATTACGCACAAACGGGGCGATGATCGGACAATGCGGCTTGAGCTTACAGCAATATGAGGGTCGGCAGGTGCTGGAGATCGGCTATCTCTTTCAACGCGCACATTGGAAACAGGGGTATGCCATCGAAGCCGCGCGCGCCTGCAAGCAATATGCGTTTGAAACGCTAGATGCCAGCGAGGTGTTTTCCATCATTCGCGAGAATAATCTTGCTTCCATAAACGTCGCAATTCGAAACGGTATGTTGGTGCGCGGGCGCTTTGTCAAACACAATTACGACATGGATATGCCGCACTACGCGTTTTCGATCACACGGGCGGAATATGAGAAAGGGAACCATACATAAGGTTCCGGCAAAAGCATAGCACTAGCATCGAGGCTAGTTGCCAAAGGCCGCCTTTTCAGGCGGCCTTGTTCTATGGATTTTAAATTGGGAAAAAACGCTTAGAGCGAATAGCGCAGACGCACCCATCGCACGGCACCTTCTACCGGTTGACGGTCATTGACACGTATAATGAAGTTTTTCCCCTTGCGGCGGAACAACTCGTATTCGATCATGCGGCGATAGGCCGGCGGAGCAACCGAGGTCATAATGGAGCCGGAGAGCGCAACATAGATCGGCACTTTGAGCTGGAGCGCGTCCGCAGTCGCAATGATACAATCCGCTGCGTGGGATGCCGCGCGTGCCGCATAGCGCAGGGCAAGCTCATCCCCGGTTTCAACTGCGGTGAAAAACAAGCCGATCAATTGCCGCGCTGCCGCCTCGTTTTGAATCAGCGCGGCAGAAGCGCGGAATGCCTCCGGCGTCTTTACATCGAATAAGGTATAATACGCATCTTTCAGTGTGGTATACGGCTTTGCAAAGAACAGGTGCTGGTAAACACAGCGGTAGACAAACGCAGCGATATCAAACCCACCGCCAACATCGCCGCAGAGTACGCCGATGCCGCCAAACTGTGCACTTTTTCCCTCCGCGTTCATGCCGCAGCAGGTAACGCCGGAGCCTGCCGAATAACACACGCCTACGCCGTTTTCGATCCCGGCCATGACGCCGAGGTAACCATCGTTGCAAATAAAGCAATTCTTGAGTCCGCGTTCCTGTAAAACCTGTCGCAGGGCGTTGGTCTCTTCCTCATAATCTGCGCCGGCAAGGCCAAGCACTGCGTCCGCAACCTGATCCAAACGATAGCCTTGAGATTCAAGCAAATCTTCGATTTCGCCAATCAGAACATCGCCTGCGCCGTCCATTCCGCCGGGCAGCGTTTCATGATTGCTCGCGCCGCCACGCTTTGCGGCGATCACTATGCCCCCGGCATCTAAAAGCCGGTATTCCGTTTTAGAATTTCCGCCGTCCACGGCCAGATAGCAGCGATTTTGTTCCATAGCTCGAATTCCTTATCCTGCACGATTTTGGGGCAACACAAATCAGTTCCGATGGTTGGCGAAAAAAACGGATGACGCGTCTGACACGTGTTTGAAGCAGGGTAAAACTGTATTTATTGCAAGCGCTACCGAATAGGCAGTGTCTTTTTATAGAATGGTATATGCAATGACACCTTGTGCAGGCGTTTACAAACGATAGGAACAGAGAAATCAGGATTGTGGAAAGAACGCAGGAAGCAAAGCGCGGTTTTGTTCTAGCATCTCCGCAAGGCAAGGTGCCGCCTTGTCCAAATCAGCGGTGATGGGGTTGCAGCAGAGTGCCTGAAGCGCGGTGCTGCGATCGCCCGAAAGCGCTGACTGCACCGCGAGCGTTTCGTATGCTTTTACACTGGCGAGAAGCGAAACAAGCGCTTCATTGGGTTGAACTGTGATTGGATTGTGTGTGATGCTGCCGCGCGCAACAAAGCAGCTGGTCTCGATAACGCTATGATCCGGTAGGAAAGGCAGTGTCCCGTTGTTTTGAATGTCCACGACATGATGCCCCGGTATTGCGCCGGAAAGCGAAGCGATCAGCGCAACCGCGGCCTCTGAATAAAGATGCCCGCCGCGTTCCGCCAGCATCGGCGGAATCACACGATTTCGTTCATCCGCATAATAGGAGAGCAGGCGCGTTTCGATATCGACACATGCTTCTCCGCGCGTAAGCGGTGCTTGCTTCAGTTCGTTGAGTTTTCGCTCGCGATAGAAAAAATATTGCAGATAGTCGTTGGGGATGGCACCCAGCATCTCAATTATCGGGCGGTAGTAGGCAACCCAAGGCTCCACCGCCGCTGCGGCGTCCAGCGATTCCGGCGCGAGCAGACGCGGAAGTACATTCTCCCCGCCGACATAAACGCCGGTGATCGCGCCGCAATGGTTGAGTGAGACGGTCTCCAGACGAACCTCTTCCATGGGGACATGGAGCAACTTTGCGATGCGCTCCTGCGCGCCGATTGGCAGATTGCAAAGCCCGACTGCCTTGATGGACGTATGATTGAGCAAATATTCCGTGACAATGCCGGATGGATTGCTAAAGTTCACCATCCAGGCGTTCGGTGCATATTGTTCCGCCGCGGCGGCAATTTGCGCCATTTGCGGTATGGTGCGAAGTGCATTGAGAAACCCGCCGATTCCGGTTGTTTCCTGACCGATAAGACCAAAGTTCAAAGGGATCTTTTCATCCCGGATGCGTGCTTCAAGCCGCCCCGCTCGAATCTGGGTAACGATATAGTCCGCGCCGTCCAACGCACGCGGGAGGTCGCTAGTTTGCATGATGCGCGGCTCCATGCCGTTTTCCAGAAGGAGCCTCTCGCAAAAATCACCAACAATATGCAGGCGCGATTCGTCTATATCCGTTAACCGGAGTTCATCCAGTTGCAGGATATCCTTGCGGCGAATAAACCCCTGCATCAGCTCCGGACAATACGTGCTGCCCGCGCCAACGATTGTTAGCTTTATACCCATCGGAAGCCTCCATACAACAAGCGAAACCTGATTTGATCCATATCCGTAAGTAAACTGTTGCGGCGCTGATTCGATGCATCTGACGCGCCGTGCTCAGTATATCATAAATGAAAAAATGATCGCCACAGGATTCGTACAAAATTTCAGCTTTTTTTGTATATAAATAGGTGCTTCTGGAAGGAAAATTCGTTGGACATAGCGAGAGATTGAAACAATGTTTTAACACTGTAAAAATCGGTTTAAAACAAGAACGGGATACGGTATAATACTATTGTCACATCGAAACAAAATAAGAAGGATCTGTTTTTCTAGACATATCGCGTTTCCGGTACAACGATGTTACGCGTGGCAAAAACGAAATCAATTGTATAGATAAGTTCCATTTTAAACGTGGTGTTTATAGACAAACGCAAACGAAGAGGATGGTTAAAAAGAGGACGCTTTACCAAGCGCGATAGCACATTTGTTATCGGTGTTGCGTGCATCGGTATGAAAAACAGAGACTTCCTGTCGGTGATATCACAAAATTTTTCTGGGTGAAATGGCGTCGATTGTGTGTTAATTATGGCAAATGCCCATATTTAAGCGGTTTTTGGAAAAAATTTTTCATGGATTCTTTATTCTGGTTATTCCTTTCTGTCCAGAACTATAGTAAAATAAATCGTACCGTTTACCCGCGTATCTAAGCGGTTTAAACAAAAGGCGTGGTTTTTATGGAACGCGCCGAATCCGTTGTACCGTTCAAATTCCATCCGAACGGTTACTGCTGATAAAAGTATGAGGAGAGAGAACAATTATGGACATCGGAGCAAGTATCAAGAGACTTCGCAAGTCTCACGGCGAGACACAACAGCAACTGGGTGAATCGGTAGGCGTCGTGCAGCAATCCGTAGCTGCGTGGGAATCCAACCGTTGCATGCCGGACATTGCGTCTCTCGTCGCAATCGCAACCCATTACAACACGTCGACCGACAGCATCCTGGGCCTCACTGAGGAACCGAGCTATCTGTTTGACACGGAAGGCATGCAGTCGTACCGTAACGATGTTGCACTCGCCGATCGGCTCCCCGCTGAGATCCGGGATGGTGTAATGGCACTGATCCGCCTTGAACGCGTCAAGTACGGACGCTGATTTCGCTCGTTGCTTGCCCTTCGCCTGCCCGGGCGGGGGGCAAATGGCGGCGGAGAAGGGCAGATCCAAACTCCCCCTGCGGAAATCATAGAATGAGTAGATTTCGTGCCGATCCCACGAAGGAGTGCTCGACAATGATTTCAATTTTATGCCGGCTTGTCCGGCTTTTTTCATGCATAGCAGCACGCATTATGCAAAAAGGTTGCGTTTCGCAATTCGATCATATATAATGCTTTCGTAAGCTTCAATACATTCAACTCTCAATCTTTATGAGGTAAATTATGGATTACAAAACAATAGCCGAGCAGGTGGGACCTCGCGTTGGTGCGACACAGGAATGGATATTCCACGTCCTGAGAGAAGGCATTATCAGCGGAAAGCTGCCAGGTGGCATGCAGCTTAAGCAGGATGAAATTTCAGCGGCGCTGAATGTGAGCCATATCCCGGTTCGGGAAGCACTCAGAAGGCTGGAGGCGCAGGGACTTGTCCGCATTCATCCCAATCGTGGGGCGGCGGTGACAGAGCTCACGCGCAGCGAACTGCTGGATATGATGGAAGTGCGCGCAACGCTCTCCGTCATGATGATGCGCAACAGCGCACCCATGCTGACCAAGGCGGATTTTGATGCGCTGGAGGACGTTGTTCGCCAACAGCGGGAAACACCCGTGGAGGACATTGTTCGCTCGGAAGAACTCAACTACAAGTTCCATGAGATACTTACATCCCATGCTGCCAACTCGATGGCAAACTTTCTCTTAGAGCTGGTGCACGCGAATATCGACCGCTATCTGCGTGTGAGTTTCTATGGCACACCGCTGACGCGCGAGGTTTCGATCAATGAACATGAAGCCATCATGCTCAGTTGCCGCGAGGGCGATTTTGAAACCGCGTGCAATCTACTACGTGATCATATTCTAAACGCCAAGCAGTTTATGCCAAATTCGATGAAGTAATCGCTCAATTCAATCTCGAAAAAGGCTCTCAATGAGAGCCTTTTTTTTACGGATAAGCTCTTGACAAAGACTAGCAAAGTGGTAGCATATAAGCAATCGTTTATATAAAGGAGAGCTTATGAAAGAAGCGCTTGCATCGCCGATTTGCGGTGAAACACATATCGATCAACAACATGAAGAAGCAATACGCGCGCACCTGCCGAGCGAGGACGCGGCGGTAGATGCCGCGGCGATTTTTACGCATCTATCGGATACAACACGCGTTCGGCTGCTCTCTATGCTCGCGGTGAGCGATATGTGCGTTTGCGAGATGGCGGATCTGCTCGGCATGAGCCAGCCTGCGGTATCCCATCATCTTCGGATTTTGCGGCAGTGCGATGTGATTCGATTCCGAAAATGGGGTCAACGTACGGTTTATTATCTAAGCGATAACGAGATCGGCGATATGGTCAAACGCTTGTTATATGTAGCGATGGAAGAGAATAAGGAGAGGGAAAATGGCTAAACACGAGATTGGTTCCAGCGAGAAATGCAAATATTGCGGAATGGACAAGGAACACTGCGTTTGCGCAGCCAATGTTAAGCCGCATAGCGAAAAGCACACAACCGATGATTCCTGCGCGGAGGGCAGCACCTGTGCGGTTACGCGCCAAATCGTGGAATCGGATCACGAGACCTGCAAACACTGCGCACACGGGCATGATGATGACGACATGGAGGAGCACGATCATGACCATGAGCACGGTGTTGAGGCATCGGAGTTTATTACGATCGGAATCGCAATTGCGTTGCTCATTGGCAGCATGTTTACAAGCGGATGGCTGCAAATTTCGCTTCGAATTGCTTCCTATTTGTTGGCAGGGTATGAAGTTATCATCCGTGCGGCAACGGGCTTTGTAAAGGGACGCTTCTTTGACGAGAATGTGCTCATGAGCATTGCGACCATCGGTGCAATTGCGCTTGGCGACTTTGCCGAGGCTGCGGCCGTTATGATATTCTACGGTATTGGCGAAGGCTTGCAGGTTGCAGCGGTTCGCAGCAGCCGCAAACGAATTGCGGATGCGGTCGAACTGCACCCTGACCAAGCGCGCCGAATTGTCAATGGCGAACAGACGATGGTGAAGCCGGAGGATATCGCGGTTGGCGAATCGATCCTTGTGAAGGTCGGCGAGCGAATCCCGCTGGATGGCGCGGTTATGGAAGGCGAAAGCTTGCTGGATGTCTCCATGCTGACAGGCGAACCGAAACCGGTGCTGGCAAAGTCCGGAATGGAGGTTTCGGCAGGATCGGTCAATACGAGCGGCCCGCTGACCATCCGTGTCACAAAAATTGCTTCGGAATCTTCGACCAGCAGGTTGCTGCGTGCGGTTGAAGACGCAACCAAGAATAAGCCTGAGATTGAGCGGTTTATCTCGCGCTTCTCACGCTACTATACACCCGCAGTCATTGCAGCAGCAGCGCTGCTTGCGGTATTGCCGCCGCTGTTTGGCGCGGGGGAGTGGAGTGAGTGGATTCGGAGAGCCCTGATCTTCCTTGTCATCTCCTGCCCGTGTGCATTGGTGCTCAGCATTCCGCTGACGTTCTTTGCAGGACTTGCCATCTCCTCCAAAGCGGGCGTTCTGTTTAAGGGCGCGGATGCGCTGGAGCGGCTGCCGCGTGTGAAGGCGGTCGTACTGGACAAAACCGGCACGCTGACCGAAGGAGAGTTTGAGGTGCAGCGCGTTGAGAGCGTAACACTGCCGGAGGCGGAACTTCTCGCGCTGGCTTCCGCCGCAGAGCAGCACAGCCTGCATCCCATTGCTGCCGCTATCGCAAAGGCGGATACTAGGGGATATCATGCGGAAGGCACGCAGGAAATTGCCGGCAAAGGTGTTGTCTCCATCATCGGTGGGCGCCGCGTTGCGATTGGCAACCGGGCGCTGATGCAGGATGAAGGCGCGATGACCGACTCCGAAGCCAGCGTGTTGGTTGCGATTGATGGTGTGTTTGCCGGGTCGATTCACGTTGGCGACCGTGTGCGGGAAACCTCCAGGGCGGCAATTGCCCGATTGAACGAAACGGTAGGCTACACGGCTATCCTTACAGGAGATGGCGCGGCGACAGCAAACGAGGTTGGCAAAGCACTGGGCGTGAAGGAGATATTCGCCTCGCTGCAACCGGCGGATAAGCTCAACATCATGCGTAATATCCGGTCGAAGGTTGGCAACACGATGTTTGTCGGAGACGGCATCAACGACGCGCCGGTGCTGGCAGGGGCGGATATCGGCGTTGCAATCGGCCTTGGCGGAACCGAGATGGCGGCGGAGGCAGCGGATGCGCTGCTGCTCACGCGGGATTTGACGCGGCTTCCGTTTGCGATATTCGCCGCGAAGCGCACGGTGCGAAAGGCGAAGAGTAACATTGCAATCGCGCTGGGCATCAAGACCGTTGCGCTTGTTCTTGGCGCGCTCGGCATCGCGGGCATGTGGGTTGCGATTCTGGCGGATGTTGGCGCGGCGCTCATCTGCGTGCTCAATACGCTGACGCTGTTCCGAATTTCCAAAGACTAAATCATCGGTTGCATTACATATAGGAAGAAGCGGTACGCTGGAACGCATCCGGCGTACCGTTTGATTTTGGGCGGATCCGGAATGCTTGCAGTGCAAGAAAAAGAGTGGTATACTGCTTTGACAACGAATTGGAGAATATGGTCGAATTTACGCAAAAAACACGAAAAAATTGATTTAATCGCCTGAAAGCACTCACAGAGAAAGAATAGAGCACATTTCAGAAGAAAAATAACTGTCGAATTATCGTAAATTTCTCTTGCAATCCCTATGTCAACCGTGTAAAATGAGCATGTTCGCGCCACAAAGGTTCTTTTTTTGTGCGCGGAAGGGATGAACGGGAGGTTGCCGGTTCTGCCATCCGGGTAATTCTCGTCCAGACCCGACACCCGCAATGCGGGTGAAGGCGAGTTCACCAAGGCGCATCGTGCCTGTCCCGAACGAGTATAGAGCACAGCCGAAAGGCTGCGCCTACCTTATGAAGAAGGAAACACACGGCCTTGTGTACCGTCTCATTACGAAGGAGGATAATAATCATATGGCAAACAGAATTCGCATCAAGCTCAAGGCGTACGAAAGCTCTCTGATCGATCAGAGCGCAGAGAAGATCGTGGAAACCGCCAAGAGAACCGGCGCGCAAGTCAGTGGCCCGATCCCCCTGCCCACGGAGAAGGAAATCGTCACCATTCTGCGCGCAACCCACAAGTATAAAGATTCGCGCGAACAATTCGAGATGCGCACACACAAGCGCCTGATTGACATTCTCCAGCCGTCTTCCAAGACCGTTGACGCGCTGATGAAGCTAGATCTGCCCGCCGGTGTTGACATCGAGATCAAACTGTAAACCAAGCGGAGGTAAACATGAAGAAAGCCATTTTGGGCAAAAAGATCGGTATGACGCAGATGTTCCGTGCTGACGGTACCATGATCCCCGTGACAGTCATTGAAGCCGGTCCCTGCCCCGTTATCCAGAAGAAGACCGTCGGGACCGACGGATACAATGCTGTTCAGGTCGGCTATGGCGAACTGCGCGCAAAACTTTCCAACAAGCCGAGAACGGGTCACTTTGCCAAAGCGGGCGTGAAACCCCTCCGTTATATGAGAGAGTTCAAGCTCGAGGACGCGACCAGCTTTGAAGTAGGCCAGGTCATCAAGGCGGACATGTTCGCCGAAGGCGACAAGGTCGATGTCCGCGGCGTCAGCAAGGGCAAAGGCTTCCAGGGCGTTATCAAGCGCTGGAATCAAGCCCGCGGCAAGATGACGCACGGTTCGCACTTTCACCGCGCACCGGGTTCCATGAGCGCAAACTCCAGCCCTTCGCGCGTATTCAAGCACAAGAACCTTCCGGGTCACATGGGCAACGAAACCGTTACCGTGCAAAACCTTGAAGTCGTGCGCGTGGATGCCGAGCGCAACCTGCTGCTCGTCAAGGGAGCGGTTCCCGGCCCGAAGGGCGGCCTCGTCTCCGTAACGAGCACCGTGAAGTAAGGAGGAGCAAGAGAATGCCTAAAGTAGCGATTGTCGATATCACCGGCAAACAGGTCGGCGAATACGAGCTCTCCGAAAACACTTTTGGACAGCCTGTCAACGAATATGTTCTCCACGAGGTCGTCAGAGCACACCTCGCAAACTGCCGTCAGGGCACGCAGAGCGCCCTCACCCGCGCGGAAGTTTCCGGCGGCGGCATCAAACCCTGGCGCCAGAAGGGCACCGGTCGTGCCCGTCAGGGTTCCACGCGTTCGCCCCAGTGGCGTCACGGCGGCGTGGTGTTCGCACCCAAGCCCCGCGACTACAGCATCCGCGTGAACAAGAAGGTCAAGCGTGTTGCGATGAAGTCCGCGCTCTCCGGCAAGGTGCTCGATAACGAGCTGGTGCTCGTCAACGCGCTTACCTTAAAGGAAGCAAAGACCAAGGAAATGGTCAAAGTCCTCTCCGCCATCAAGGCTGAAAAGGCGCTGATCGTTCTGCCGGAACCCAACGCCGCCGTGGAGCGCGCAGCGCGCAATATCCCGGGCGTTAAGACCACACTGGTCGGCACCCTGAGCGCGTACGAGATTCTCAAGTATAAGCAGCTGGTCCTCACCGAGGAATCGGCGAAGAAGATCGAGGAGGTGTACGCGTAATGAAGAGCGCCTATGACATCATCAAAAAGCCGGTTCTGACGGAAAAGAGCTATGATCAGTTCGCTGGCAGAACCTACACGTTCGAAGTGGACAAGACCGCCAACAAGATCGAGATCAAGAAGGCAGTCGAAGAGATCTTTGACGTGGAAGTCGCAAGCGTGCACACGGTGAACCGCGACGGCAAAGTGCGCCGGCAGGGGACTTCCTCGGGCCGTACGCCGAGCAGCAAGAAGGCCTATGTGAAGCTCAAGGAGAACTCCAAAGGCATCGAGTTCTTCGACAGCATCTCGCAGTAAGGAGGACGAATCATGGGTATCCGTAAGATCAACCCGACGACGCCGGGCCAGCGCTTCATGACGGTTTCCACGTATGAGGAAATCACCAGAAAGACGCCGGAGCGCTCGCTCGTCGAAGATAAGAAGAAGAATGCCGGCCGCAACAACAGCGGCAAGATCACCATCCGCCACCAGGGCGGCGGCGCGCGCCAGAAGTACCGCATTATCGACTTCAAGCGCAACAAGGACAACGTTCCCGCGAAGGTCTTCTCCGTTGAGTATGACCCGAACCGTTCGGCGAACATCGCCCTGCTGCACTACCTCGATGGCGAAAAGCGCTACATCATCGCCCCGCTCGGCCTCAACGTTGGCGACATGATCGTCTCCGGCGAAACCGCCGACATCAAGGTTGGCAACGCTCTGCCGATTGCCAACATCCCGGTTGGAACTATGATTCACTGCATCGAGATCAAGCCCGGCAAGGGCGCGCAGCTCGTCCGCTCCGCGGGCAACGCCGCGCAGCTCATGGCAAAGGAAGGCGCTTATGCGCAGGTTCGCCTGCCCAGCGGCGAAGTCCGTCTGATCCCGATGAACGCGAAAGCCACCATCGGTCAGGTCGGCAACATCGACCATGCCAACATCCAGATCGGTAAAGCAGGCCGCAAGCGTCACATGGGCGTGCGCCCGACGGTCCGCGGCAGCGTCATGAACCCCTGCGACCACCCGCACGGCGGCGGCGAGGGCAAGAGCCCGATCGGCAAGCCCGGCCCGGTCACCCCGTGGGGCAAACCCGCGCTCGGCTACAAGACGCGCAAGCATAAGAACCCGACCAACAAGTACATCGTGCGTCGCGGCAATAGCGGCGGCAAGTAAAGGGAAGAGGAAGGAGATATACAATGAGCAGATCGGTTAAAAAAGGCCCGTTTATCAGCGAACGCCTCATTGGGCGCATTCAGGCGATGAACGCGAGCGGAAAAAAGACCGTCGTCAAGACGTGGTCTCGCGCCTCTACCATTTACCCCGATATGGTTGGACATACCATCGCGGTGCATGACGGCAGAAAACACGTGCCCGTGTACGTTACCGAAGAAATGGTCGGCCATAAGCTCGGCGAATTTGCGCCGACGCGCACGTTCAGAGGACACAGGGGCTCCGAGAAGTCCTCTTCTGCAAGGTAAGGAGGAACGAAGCAAATGGCAACCAGAATGAGAGAAAAGTCGGACAAGCGTAAGGCCAACGCTGACAAGCGCCCGCACGCCACCGCAAAATACATTCGAATCTCTTCGCGCAAGGTAAAGGCCGTCATCGACCTGATCCGCGGCAAGAGCGTAAGGGAAGCCGAAGCAATCCTGCTCTATACGCCCAAAGCGGCGACCGAGCCGGTAGCAAAGCTGCTCAAGAGCGCGATTGCGAATGCGGAAAATAACCTTGACCTGAACCGCGAAGAGCTCTACGTCGCCGAGATCTATGCCAACCAGGGCCCGACCCTGAAGCGTTTCCGGCCGAGAGCACATGGCCGCGCGAGTGCCATCCGCAAGCGCACGAGCCACATCACGGTCGTACTGGATCAGGCGAAGTAAGGAGGAAATGAGCTATGGGTCAAAAAGTTAATCCGAACGGCTTCCGCGTTGGCGTCATCAAGGACTGGAACACGCGTTGGTACGCCTCCAAGAAGGATTTCGCCGACTTCCTCGTTGAAGATCGCACGATCCGCGACTTCGTGAAGAAGAAGTACTTCCTCGCCAGCATTTCGCGCATCGAGATTGATCGCGCGGCAGGCAAGATCACCGTGAGTATCTTCACCGCTCGCCCCGGCCTTCTCATCGGCAAGGGTGGCACGGGCATCGAAGTGATCAAGGAAGAGATCAAAAAGGCGACCGGCAAGGACGTGAGCGTCAACATCATGGAGATCCGTGATCCCGACGCAGACGCACAGCTGGTTGCGGAGAATATCGCATCCCAGCTCGAGAAGCGCATTAGCTTCCGCCGCGCGTTAAAGCAGGCGATGGGCCGTGCGATGCAGAAGAACAGCGTCAAGGGAATCAAGCTCATGGTGTCCGGCCGTTTGGGCGGCGCGGAAATCGCCAGAAGCGAAGGCTACCATGACGGATCCATCCCGCTGCAGACCATGCGCGCGGACATCCAGTACGGCTTTGCGGAAGCAAAGACCACCTACGGCCGCATCGGCTGCAAGGTCTGGATTTACAAGGGCGAACTGCTCGGCAAGCGCGGCGCTTCCGACAGGCGTGAGGAAGGGGGCAAATAACCATGTTGATGCCGAAAAGAGTAAAACGGCGCAGAGTTTTCCGCGGCCGTATGAAGGGGAAAGCCACTCGTGGCAATACGATCTCCAACGGTGAATATGGCCTTGTCGCGCTGGAGCCCCATTGGGTAACCAGCCAGCAGATTGAGGCGGCCCGTGTCGCGCTCACGCGTTACATCAAGCGTGGCGGCCAGGTCTGGATCAAGATCTTCCCCGATAAGCCCGTTACCGAAAAACCCGCCGAGACCCGCATGGGCAGCGGAAAAGGCTCCCCGGAATACTGGGTTGCCGTCGTAAAGCCGGGCCGCGTCCTGTTTGAAATCGCTGGTGTTGAGCAGGAGATTGCTTACGAGGCGCTGCGCCTTGCAATGCACAAGCTTCCGCTTAAGTGCAAAGTGATCAAGAAGGAAACCGAAAAGGGTGGTGAAACCGATGAAAGCAAATAAGTTTCGCGATATGACCAACGACGCACTTGCCGCTCAGGAAAAAGAGCTCAAGAGCGAGCTGTTCAACCTCCGCTTTCAGTCGGCCACTGGCGGTCTTGCCAACCCCAACCGCATTAGCGAGTGCAAGAAAGACATTGCCAGAGTAAAAACGATCATTCGTGAGCGCGAGCTTGCGAAGGCCGCCGAGTAACGGGAAGGAGGACAGAGCACATGGAACAGAGAGGCTACAGAAAGACCCGTATCGGCGTGGTCGTCAGTGATAAAATGGATAAGACGGTTGTTGTCGCCATCAAGACCAAGGTTCGCCACCCGTTATATGGCAAGATGGTCAACCGCACACGGAAATTTAAGGCGCACGACGAAGAGAACCAGTGCGGCGTCGGCGATACCGTAAAGATTATGGAAACGCGCCCCATCAGCAAAGACAAGCGGTGGCGCCTCGTCGAGATCGTCGAGAAGGCGAAGTAACGATTGGAGGAACTGGGAATATGATTCAACCGCAAACCAGGTTAAAGGTCGCGGACAACAGCGGCGCGAAAGAGATCATGTGCATTCGCGTGCTGGGCGGTTCCTACCGTAAGTCCGCCAATATTGGCGACGTGATCGTGGCAAGCGTCAAGTCCGCATCGCCGGGCGGCGCTGTCAAGAAGAAGGATGTTGTTCGCGCGGTCGTCGTGCGTACGGTATCCGGCATTCAGCGTCCGGACGGAAGCTATATCCGTTTTGACGATAATGCAGCCGTCATTATTAACGATCAGAAGCAGCCCCGCGGGACCCGTATCTTTGGGCCCGTGGCGCGTGAACTCCGTGAGAAGGACTACATGAAAATCGTGTCCCTCGCACCGGAAGTACTGTAAGGGAGGAGAATGACATGAACAGCTTAAACGTCAAAAAAGGCGATACCGTCGTTGTCATCTCCGGCAAAGACAAGGGTAAAAAGGGCAAGATCCTGATCGCGCAGCCCACGGACGAGCGCGTTGTCGTGCAGGGCGCGGCAATGGTCACCCGCCACGTGAAGCCCCGTAAGCAGGGACAGCCCGGCGGCCGTATCGACAAGGAGAGCCCGATCCATGCGTCCAACGTGATGCTGGTCTGCCCCAAGTGCGATAAGCCCACCCGCATCGCCCATAAGCTCAAGGAACTTGAGATTTCCGGCGAGAAGAAGCAAAAGAGCGTCCGCGTTTGCAAAAAGTGCGGCAAAGTCATCGATTAAGGCGGAAGGAGGAACTGACAAGTGGCAACGAAGAAAGACATTGAAACCGTAACAGACGCCGTGGAAGCAGCAGCCGAAACGGTCGTTGAAGAAGTGAAGAAAGCCGCGAAAAAGGCAGCTCCGAAGGCCGCCGAGGCAGCAGAAGCAGTGGAGAAGGCCGTCAAAAAGACCGCCAAAGCCGCAGCGGAAACCGCCGAGAAAGCAGCCGACGCCGTGAGCGAAACCGCAGCGGAAGTCGTAGCCAAGGCAGCAGGCGCCGTGAAGGAAGCCGCCGCCAAGGTCGAGAAGAAAGCGGAAGCCGCCGCCAAGCCCGCCGCCAAAAAGGCAAAGGGCGCGCAGCCGGACATGAAGAAACTCGAAGGCACCCCGCGTCTCAAGCAGCGTTATACCGAAGAGATCGCGCCCGCCCTTCGCGCAAAGTTCTCCTATGAGAACGTCATGCAGATTCCGTACCTTGAGAAGGTCATCATCAACATGGGTCTGGGTTCCGACAAGGAAAACCCCAAGGGCATCGAAGCCGCCCTGAAGGAACTCACCACCATTGCCGGTCAGAAGGCGGTTCCGACCCGCGCCAAGAAGAGCGTTGCGAACTTTAAGGTTCGTGAAGGCATGACCATCGGCGCGAAGGTTACCCTCCGCGGCGACCGGATGTATTACTTTGTCGATAAGCTCTTCAACATCGTACTGCCCCGCGTCCGCGACTTCCGCGGCGTGTCCGACAAGGCGTTTGATGGGCGCGGCAACTATGCCCTCGGCCTCAAGGAACAGCTGATCTTCCCGGAGATCAACTATGACGACGTCGACAAGGTGCGCGGCATGAACATTGTGTTCGTAACCAGCGCCAAGACCGACGAAGAGTGCAAAGAGTTGCTCACGCAGCTCGGCATCCCGTTTGTGCAGGGCTGATAAGGGAGGAAAGCAAAAATGGCTAAGACAAGCATGAAGTTAAAGCAGGCGCGCGAACCGAAGTTCAGCACCCGTGGATACACCCGCTGCCGCATCTGCGGCAGACCCCACTCGGTTCTGCGCAAGTATGGCATCTGCCGCATTTGCTTCCGCGAACTGGCGTATAAGGGCGAAATCCCCGGCGTACGCAAGGCAAGCTGGTAAAGGAGGAAACGAACATGACAGATACCATTGCCGATATGCTCACCCGTATCCGCAACGCACTGATTGCGAAGCATGATTCCGTTGAAATTCCCGCCTCCACGATGAAGAAGGCCATTGCGCAGATTCTCGTAGACGAGGGTTATGTCAAGAGCTTCGAAGTCATTGCAGACGGCGAAAAGAAGACGATCAAGATCCAGCTCAAGTACGGCGCCAACAAGCAGCGCGTCATCGTAGGCATCAAGCGCATCTCCCGCCCGGGTCTTCGCGTTTATGCCCGCAAAGACGAAATGCCCAAGGTGCTTGGCGGTTTGGGCATCGCGATTGTTTCCACCTCGCGCGGCGTGATGACCGACAGGGAAGCACGCAAGCAGGGCGTTGGCGGCGAAGTGCTGGCCTACGTTTGGTAAAAAAAGCTTGGTCGGATGCTGTGTTTGCCATTGTAGTGCTGTAAGGCGGCTCAATGGGAAACGCGCATCCGCGCCTGCATGATATTACAAAAAGGAGAAAACAACATGTCTCGTATCGGAAAACTTCCGGTCAGCATTCCTGCCGGAGTGACAATTACGGTCGAAGACGGCAACGTCGTCACCGTAAAGGGTCCGAAAGGCACGCTCACCGAAAAAGTCTCTTCGGAGATGGTGCTCGAACAGGACGCAGGTGTTCTCACCGTCAAGCGTCCCAGTGACGACAAGCGCCACCGCGCACTGCATGGTTTAACCCGCACGCTCATCAACAACATGGTTGTTGGCACGACGACCGGCTTTGAAAAGAAGCTTGAGATCGTTGGCGTCGGCTACAAAGCGCAGGCGCAGGGCACTGGCCTCGTGATCAACGTCGGTTACTCCCATCCTGTGAACTTCCCTGCGCCCGAGGGCATCAGCTTTGACGTCCCCGCGCCGACGAAGATCACGGTTAAGGGCATCAATAAGCAAAAGGTTGGCCAGGTGGCTGCCGATATCCGCGCGGTGCGTCCGCCCGAACCCTACAAGGGCAAAGGTATTCGCTATGAGAACGAGATCGTTCGCCGCAAGGAAGGCAAGACCGGTAAGTAAGCAGGAAGGAGTGACGAAAGATGTTTAGCAAAGTCGATAAAAACGCGATTCGCGTAAATCGTCATTACCGCCAGCGCAAAGATCTCGTGGGCAATGCAGAGCGTCCCCGTTTGAACGTTTACCGCAGCACCACGCATATCTACGCGCAGGTGATCGATGACACCGTTGGAAACACCTTGGTCGCAGCTTCCACGCTGGACGCCGAAATCAAGGGCAAGATCGAGGGCAAGAGCAAGGTCGAACAGGCCGCTCTGGTCGGCGAACTCGTCGGCGCACGCGCAAAGGCAAAGGGAGTCACCAAGGTCGTGTTTGACCGTGGCGGTTACCTCTATACCGGTCGCGTGGCCGCCCTCGCGGACGGCGCTCGTAAAGCCGGGCTGGACTTCTAAGGAGGAACGAACATGCAAAACAACAGGAGATTCGAAAAAGAGCCCGCCGAATTCAAAGAGCGCCTCGTCTCGATCAACCGCGTTGCGAAGGTTGTCAAGGGTGGTAAGAACTTCCGGTTCACCGCGCTGATGGTCGTCGGCAACGAAAAAGGTAAGGTTGGCGTAGGCCTTGGCAAAGCCGCGGAAATTCCCGAGGCGGTTCGCAAGGGCGTTGAAGACGCAAAGCGTCATATGGTCGAAGTCCCCATCGTGGGCACGACGATTCCCCACGCCGTAGAAGGCAAGTTTGGCAAGGGCCATGTTCGCATGCTGCCCGCCGAAGAGGGCGCCGGCGTTATCGCGGGCGGTCCCGCGCGTGCTGTGCTTGAGATGGCCGGCATCCGCGACATCCGCACGAAGTCTTATGGTTCGAACAATCCCAGCAACTGCGTGAAGGCCACGATCGAAGGCTTAAGTCAGCTCCGCACCGCGGAACAGATTGCCAAAGCCCGCGGCAAGTCCGTAGAAGAAATCTTGGGTTAAGGAGGACGCTACAATGGCGAAAGCAAAAGCGGCGGAGGCCAAGCAACTCAAGGTTACGCTCGTGAAGAGCCCGATTGGCTGCCTGAAGGATCAGCAGGCAACAGTCGTCGCGTTGGGACTGCACAAGCTCAACAGCAGCGCTATCCAGCCGGATAACGCCTGCACACGCGGCAAGATCTTCAAGGTCAAACACCTGATCACGGTGGAAGAAGTTTAAAGCAGGAGGACGTGCATCATGAAACTCCATGAACTATCGCCCGCCCCAGGGTCGGTCAAGGCCAAGAAGCGCGTCGGTCGCGGTACCGGCAGCGGCATGGGCAAGACCTCCACGATGGGTCATAAGGGCCAAAAAGCCCGTAGCGGAAGCAAAAAGAACGGTTTTGAAGGCGGACAGATGCCGCTGGCGCGCCGTTTGCCGAAGCGCGGATTTACCAACATCTTTGCAAAAGAATACACGATCATCAACGTTTCCGACCTTGACCGGCTGGAGAACGGTACCGTAGTGACAGCTGAGTCGCTCAAAGTAGCGGGCCTCATCAGCAAGATCGAAAAAGACGGCCTGAAGGTTTTGGGCGGCGGAGAGCTGACGAAGAAACTGGACGTTAAAGCGGCAAAGTTCTCTCAGACTGCTCAGAGCGCAATTAAAGCTGCCGGCGGAAGTGTTGAGGTGATCGGCTGATGTTCCAGACATTTATCAACGCGTTTAAGATCAAAGAGATTCGCAAGAAGATTCTCATCACGCTTGCGCTGATCGTGGTCTACCGGCTCGGGAGCTTCATCCCGATCCCGGGTGTCAACACAGGGCTCCTGAAGGAAGCCGTATCGCAGTATGACATCCTTGGCTTCCTCGATCTGCTTACGGGTAGTTCGTTCAGCCAGTTTACGATCTTTGCGATGGGTATTTCGCCCTACATCAACGCGTCGATTATCCTCCAACTGCTCACCATCGCGATTCCCTCGCTGGAACGCCTGAGCAAGGAAGAGGACGGCAAGGTCAAGATCGAAAAGATCACCCGGTATACCGGTATTGTGCTGGCTATGGTTCAGTCCATCGGTATCTTCATCGGCCTCGGCTCGAAGTATCTGGTAGACACAAGCTGGCTCACCTATGCCACCATCGGCATCTGCGCAACGGCTGGTACGGCGTTCCTGATGTGGCTCGGCGAGCGCATCACGGAAGATGGAATTGGAAACGGCGTTTCGATGTTGATCTTTGCATCCATCGTTTCGCGTGTGCCCAAGACCTTCATCAGCATTGGACAGCAACTCTTCGTCGGCACACTGCCGATTTGGGAACTGCTCATCCTCTTGGTCGTCGTTGTTGGCCTCATCACCATGGTTACCCATGTGGATCAGGCACAGCGCCGCATCCCGGTGCAGTATGCTAAGCGCGTTGTCGGTCGCAAAATGTACGGCGGACAGAGCACATACCTGCCGATCAAAGCGAACTCCAACGGCGTTCTGCCGCTGATCTTCGCTCTCACGTTCCTCCAGTTCCCGGGCATGATCGCCCAGTTCTGGCCGAACGGTGCGTTCTATACGTTCTATAAGACGTATATGGGCACGGGCAGTGCGGTGTATTACATCGCCTATGCGCTTTTGATTGTCGGCTTCGGTTTCTTCTATTCGAGCGTGACGTTCAATCCGATCGAAATGTCGAAGAACCTGCAGCAAAACGGCGGCTTCATCACGGGCATCCGTCCCGGCAAGCCGACGAGCGACTATCTTGGAAAGATCGCCGGACGCCTCACGCTGTTCGGTTCGCTCTTCCTCGCGGTGGTTGCAATTCTGCCGCAGCTTGTGCTGCGCGGCTTTGACGAGAGCAGTGCGTTTGGTGCAACCAGCGTGCTGATTATGGTAAACGTTGCCCTTGAGACGACGAGCCAGCTCGAGAGCCACATGCTCATGCGGCACTATAAGGGCTTCCTCAACTAAGAAACACGCGGTCGGCTGGATCGCTGTTCAATGAAATTCTCGGGAGCAGGCGCACCGGCAATTTGCCGGCGCGCCGGTTCCGCGGAATCAGGCGCGAAAGCGCCGGGCGGCCGGCAGAACGGAACAAGCGGCATTCGAAGAACACACGAAACGCGCTTTGACCGGAGGTAACGCGATGAAATTGATTTTCTTAGGCCCGCCAGGTGCGGGTAAAGGCACACAAGCGGTTAAGATTGCCTCAAGATTCGAGATTGCGCACATTTCGACCGGAGATATGCTCCGCGCCGAAATACGCGAAGGAACCGCGCTTGGTGTTGCTGCTAAAACCTTGATGGATCGCGGCGAACTCGTGCCGGATGATGTCATTCTCGGCATGGTGAAGAGCCGCATTCAGAAACCAGATTGCAAGAATGGATTTCTCTTCGATGGATTCCCGCGCACGATTGCGCAGGCGGAAGCGCTCGAAAAGATCAGCCCCATTGACGCCGTGATCAATATTGAGGTTCCGGTGGAGCGATTGATTCAACGCATCAGCGGACGGAGAATGTGCCCCAAGTGCGGAGCGGCCTACCATGTTTCCACACGGAAGGATAGCCTCTGCGACTGTGGTGGCGAGCTCTATCAGCGGGATGACGACAAAGAAGAAACAGTTCGAAACCGCCTTGTGGTCTACGAGCGCTCAACCAAGCCCTTGATTGAGTATTATACAAACAAGGGCCTTCTGCACACGGTAAACGGCGACAACGAGATTGACCTTGTAGACGCCGAGATTCGCGCGGTGCTTGTCAAATGAGCGGTATTACGATTAAGTCGGCTGCTGACATCGAAAAGATGGATTTGGCCGGACGCATTGTAGAAGAGACGCTCAACCTGCTGTCCCGGTCTGCTGAAATCGGCATGACCACCGAGGAGCTGGATGAGATCGCGGTATCTTATATCAAGAGCCGCGGCGCGGAAGCCTCGTTTTTAAACTATAACGGGTATCCGAAAAGCATCTGCACCTCGGTCAACGAACAGGTCGTTCACGGAATCCCAGGCAAGTACCGGCTCAAGGATGGAGATGTTCTCTCTCTCGATGTTGGCGCCTATATCGGCGGATTTCATGGAGACGCAGCGCGAACGGTACTCATTGGTAACGTGCCTGCAGATGTACAGCGGCTCGTCGCGGTGACGAAAGAATGTTTTTTTGAAGGCATCCGGTTTGCCAAGGTGGGCTTTCGCATCTCCGACATCGCGAGAGCGGTGCAGGCGCATGCGGAGGCAAACGGGTACGGCGTTGTACGCGAGTTGGTTGGGCACGGGATCGGGCGCGATATGCACGAAGACCCTGAGGTGCCGAATTTCTGGGATGACACGCGCTTTGGGCGCGGTGCCAGACTGGAAGCGGGAATGACCATCGCCATTGAGCCGATGATCAATCAAGGGACGTTCCGCGTGTATCAGCTTAAGGACGGTTGGACGATTGTGACGGCGGACGGGAAACCCTCCGCGCACTATGAAAACACCGTGTTGATCACCGAGGGGGAACCGAGACTTTTGACCCTGCACGAGGAGGAAGAGCGCGCATGAACGAACCTGCAATCGGCACCGTTTGCGTCTCGCGGGCGGGGCACGATAAAGGGCGCGCGTTTCTCATCGTAGGCGTATATGACGATAATCATGTGCTGCTGAGCGACGGCGAGACGCGAAAAATCCAGAAACCGAAGAAGAAAAAGCTCTCGCATGTACATATTGAGCCGCATTTTGCGAAAGAAATTGCAAAATGCCTGAATTCAGGCGAAAAAGTACTGGACGCCGATGTGCGAAAAGCGTTACAATTATTCGGTTACAACATAAACTCGGATTAATATGGCTCATTGTGCGCTATTCCGATCCGAACTTTATGTGGACACAGACAAATTAGGAGGGATAGCTTGTCAAAACAGGACGTTATTGAAGTAGAAGGTGTCGTTTCGGATTCCTTCCCGAACGCTATGTTCGAGGTAAAGCTCCAGAACGGTCACAAGATACTCGCAACGATTTCGGGGAAACTCCGGATGAACTTCATTCGGATTCTGCCGGGTGACAAGGTCACCGTGGAACTATCCCCGTATGATTTGTCCCGCGGGCGCATCACCTGGCGCGGCAAGAGCTAACAGAAAAGAGGGCATTGCCCCTTTTACGAAAGATTTTCCACCATAGGAAGCGAAAGGAGTACCACCATGAAAGTAAGACCGAGTGTGAAACCCATTTGCGAAAAGTGCAAGATCATTAAGCGCAAAGGCCGCATCATGGTTATCTGCGAGAACCCCAAGCACAAGCAGAAGCAGGGCTGACACAAGAACAAAACCGCTGGAGCGGCTGCGCAGGCGGGCCTTTGGCATGCTTGCGTTTCCAGCGGATGCTGATATAAATTACACCATTTTTACGACTTTTTACGGAGGTAAAGGAACGATATGGCACGTATTTCTGGCGTTGACCTTCCCAGAGACAAACGGATCGAATACGGTTTGACCTATATCTATGGGATCGGCCACAAGACCGCTTTGGAAATATTGGCCGCGACAGGCGTCGACCCCGACGTTCGCGTACGCGACCTCGCTGAAAGCGATGTTTCGAAGCTCAGAGACTACATCGACCACAATCTCAAGGTGGAAGGCGATCTTCGCCGCGAAACCTCGATGAACATCAAGCGACTGATCGAGATCGGTTGCTACCGCGGCGTACGGCACCGTAAGGGCCTGCCGGTTCGCGGACAGAGCACCAAGCAGAACGCCCGCACGCGCAAGGGACCCAAGCGCTCGCAGGGCGGCAAGAAACGGTAAGGAGGAATAGCGAACATGGCAGCAGCAAAGCAAGTCAAAAAGACAGCCACCACGCGCAAGCGCCGCGAGCGCAAGAACATTGAGCGCGGGGCAGCGCACATCCGCTCCTCCTTCAACAACACCCTCGTGACCATCACCGACCTTCAGGGCAATGCTCTCAGCTGGTCGAGCGCGGGTTCGCTGGGTTTCCGCGGTTCCAAGAAGTCCACGCCGTTTGCAGCGCAGATGGCGGCAGAGACTGCCGCGCGCGCCGCGATGGAGCATGGCCTGAAGACCGTTGAGGTCTACATCAAAGGGCCTGGTTCCGGCCGTGAGTCGGCCATCCGCGCTCTGCAGACCGCAGGTCTGGATGTCAACATGATCAAGGACGTGACGCCCATCCCGCATAACGGATGCCGCCCGCCCAAGCGCAGAAGAGTTTAAGGAGGAAAAGCGTTATGGCAAGATATACGGGTTCCGTCTGCAGGCAATGCCGCAGAGAAGGCACCAAACTTTTCCTCAAGGGTGACCGTTGCTACAGCGAGAAGTGCGCCATCAACAAGCGCCACACCCCTCCGGGAATGCATGGTCAGGGAAGAAAGAAGCAGAGCGAGTATGGCATTCAGCTTCGCGAGAAGCAGAAGGTCCGCAGAGCGTACGGCGTGCTGGAATCCCAGTTCCGCAAGTACTATGAGCTCGCTGCCAATATGCGCGGCATCACCGGCGAAAACATGCTTTCGCTTTTGGAGCGCCGCCTGGATAACGTTGCCTACCGTCTCAACTTTGGCGATTCCCGCCCGATGGCGCGTCAGATGGTAACGCACGGCCACGTTTTGGTCAACGGCAAGAAGGTTGACATCGCGTCCTACCTCGTCAAGGCCGGAGACGTCGTCTCCATCCGTGAGAAGAGCAACGATGTTGATTTCTTCAAAACCCTCAAAGAGCAGGGCGCAGCCAGAACGATCCCGAAGTGGCTCGAAATGGATGCCGAAAAGCTCACCGGTAAGGTCGTCGCACTCCCGAGCCGCGATGACATCGACTTAACGATCGAAGAGCACCTCATCGTTGAGTACTACTCCAGGTAAGCCAAGCAGATTTGGCGGACCGCAACAAACAAACCGAAGGAGGGTAAGCAATGTTAGAGATCGAAAAGCCCAAACTCGAATGTGTTGAACTGACGGACAACTACGGCAAGTTTGTCGTTGAACCGTTGGAGCGCGGATTCGGCACTACGCTTGGCAATTCCATGCGTCGCGTGCTGCTCTCGAGCCTGCCTGGCGTGGCGGTTACGAGCGTACGCATCGATGGTGTACTCCATGAGTTCTCGATCATTGAGGGCGTGAAGGAAGACGTAACCGAGATCATTCTCAACCTCAAGGAACTGTGCTGCAAGATGTATTGCGACGGTCCCAAGAAGGTGATTATCGACGCCACGGGCGAAGGCGAGGTCAAGGCTAAGGACATCCTGCCGGATTCCGATGTCCTGATCGTCAATCCGGAGCTGCACATTGCAACGCTGGATAAGAACGCCAAGCTACACATGGAGATCATGCTGGAGCACGGTCGTGGATATGTCCCGATTGAGCGCAACAAGCGGCATGATATGCCGATTGGCGAGATCGCCATCGACTCGATCTACACCCCGATTGAGAAGGTCAACTTCACCGTTGAGAACACACGCGTCGGCCAGATTACGGACTTTGACAAGCTCACGCTTGAAATCTGGACGAATGGCAGCATCAAGCCGGACGAGGCCGCGAGCCTCGCGGCAAAGATTCTCACCGAGCATCTGGCACTCTTTATCAACCTGACCGACCACGTCGTTGGCGTTGAAATTCTGGTTGAGAAGGAAGAGAGCAAGAAGGAACGCATTCTGGAGATGAATATCGAAGACCTCGATCTCTCCGTCCGCTCCTATAACTGCCTCAAGCGCGCGGGCATCAACACGGTTGAAGAACTCGTGCAGCGCGATGAGGAAGAGATGATGAAGGTTCGGAATCTCGGCCGGAAATCGCTCGAAGAAGTTCAGGCAAAACTGAGTGCGCTGGGTCTGTCGCTTCGCGCACACGATGAATAAGAGGAGGAAGCACAATGGCGAACCGCAAGCTGGGTAAGCCCTCTGATCAGCGAGTCGCTCTTTTGAGGAATCAGACCACGGCGCTTCTCTGGAACGGCAAGGTCGTCACGACCGAAGCACGCGCCAAGGAGATCCGCTCGATTGCCGAAAAGATCATCACGCTGGCAGTCAAGGAATACGATAACAGCCAGACCGTAGAGAAGGAATCCCGCAACGAGAAATCGCAGATCGTGAAGCGCGATGTCGTCAACGATAAAGCGAGCAAACTCGCAGCCCGCCGCGCAATCATGGCGTATGTCTATGATGTTCCGGAAGCCAAGAGCAAGAAGGAAAGCAAGAGCGAGTATACCGAGCGCACGAAGGAACGCACCCACCCCGTGGTGGAGAAGCTGTTCCGCGATCTAGCGCCGAAGTATGCCAAGCGTGCGGAAGCAGGCAGCAAGGGTGGATACACCCGTATGTATAAGCTCGGGCCGCGTCGCGGAGACGCAGCAGAGATGGTTGTCATCGAGCTGGTTGACTAAGCGCAAGTAAATCATCAAACAAGCCCGCCGGATTCTCCGGCGGGCTTTTGCGTACCTCAATATCTATCATGCGGATGCATCATGGTGATATTGTAACTTTTTTTGGAACAAGATGGCCTTTCTTCAAATATCATGATTGCTATGATATAATGATTGCCACGTGAGGTTTTGTATTTCATGACTTTGAAACCATTTAAGAGAACAGCAGCCTGTCTAATCGCTGCGGCTATGATGCCGCTGCTTTTTGCGTGTTCTGACACCGCGGTCGGTAAGGGCGATCTTGTGGTAAACGAGATTGTCTCCAGCAACAAGCGCTCACTGGTAGATACCGTACTAGGAACACCGGACTGGATCGAGCTCTATAACGCCGGAAATGCCGAAATGGATCTCTCCGGCTATGGTATTTCGGATAATATGAAGGATCTTCACAAATTCGTTTTGCCCAAGGGAACCACTCTCGGCGCGGGCGAATATCTGATTCTTTATGCGATGAGCAGAACCGAGGACATGGCGGCAGATGCGCTTGTCACCGACTTTGGCCTGAGCAAAAGTGGAGACTATATTTTTGTAACGGATGCCTACTTCGGGCTTGTGGCGCAGATGGATGTTCCGCCGTTGTATACGGATGTTTCTTACGCCCGCAAAACCGATGGCACCTACGGTTATTCCGGCGTACCAACCCCAGGAGCGGAAAATACGGGTGATATCTACGGTTCGCTAGACGCAGTTTTCGCAGCGCAAAATTTGAGCGCACTTTCTATCAGCGAGGTTATGCCAACGGATGACGTAACCGGATATCGCTGGGGGGAGCTCTACAACAGCAGCGATAGTGCCATCGGATTGGAAAACTATTGCCTGTCTGACGACGAGGCAAATCCACTCAAATGGCAAATCTCCTCCGGCACGGTTCCGGCAGGCGGCTATGCCTCTATCTATCTTTCCGGTTTGGGCAGCGAGGCAAAAGAGGGCATCCATGCGCCGTTCCGACTCGGAAAAGACGATACGGTACTGCTGCTTTCCGATCTGCAGGGGAATCCCATTGATCGAATCAGCTGGCAAACGGGAATACCGGAAGGGGTCTCCGTCATCAAGGATGCGTCCGGGGCAAGCGTCTATACCGCTTATCCAACCTTTGAAGCGGCAAACAGCACACTGACATTCACAAATCTTGAGATCACGGTAATGGAAAAGAGCGATCCCGTTCATCTCAACGAGGTGTTGAAATATAACACACTCTCTGCGATCGACTCCGACGGTGATCGCGAGGAATGGGTTGAGGTCAAGAACTTTTCCGATTCGACAGTCTCCCTTCTAGGATATTTCCTCTCGGACGAGGCTGCTAATCTCTACAAATGGGCATTTCCGGACGTTACGCTCCAGCCGGGAGAATGCAAGATCGTCTTCTTGTCGGGCAAGAACCGAACAGACGGAGAACTGCACGCAAACTTTGGACTTTCCGATGAGGAGAACGACGTTTTCCTAACCTGCCTGAACGGCATGCGTACAGAGAGCATTTCTCTGTTGGGCATTGATCGGGATAATATCTCTGTCGGTTTGGACGACGAACAAAACATACGCTACTTCGCCTCCCCAACGCCGGGCAGCGATAATGCACACGGATTTGAAACAGCCGAGCAAATCGGCTGTTTCGACAATACGGGGGTATTTATCAGTGAGGTTTC
>JAEWYV010000076.1 GCA_023458615.1 Bacillota bacterium | reverse complement strand
TTGGTAAGAATATTGTATCTGCAGGGTGACCGCGCTACAAGAGCGCAACTGTAAACTCTATTGCAACCGACTGTAAACCTTTGTCGAATATGCGCCCAAAACGGGAATAGTTGAACGTAGGTTGAGTGACTTTCAACCGCGATATACAAATGGTTGAGGCAAAATCAATCCACTCGACAGTTGTTCTATGGCGTCCTTTTGCCGAAATGATATCCTTGCTACGGCGGGCAGGAAGCGGCCGCTCCTGCGCCTAAGTTAAGCATAATCCGCGATTTGCGGACAATCGGGAAGGGCTCTAGCGGGAAATGATCGCCCCCGCGAACGCCAGAGGAAAGAGAAAGGCAATCAGAATGGAACAGGCAACTATAAAAGAAAAGGCTTTTGTTACGAAACAGTCTCGCGCTTTGGAACAGACAACTATTACGGAAGCGGCAGCTGCTTCGAAACAGCCGGAAATCACCAGCTACCGCCCGCTTTGGGCACAAAAGGACTACCTCAAGCTTGTCGCCGCGAATGTCATCAATCGATTTGGGGACTCGATTGACGCAATCGCAATCTGCTGGCTGATGTATCAAATCACCAACAGCGCGGCGATGATGGCGCTGATCTTAGGCTTAAACTATCTGCCGACCATCCTCCTGCAGCCGTTTACCGGCGCGCTGGTGGAGCGGCTGAGCAAAAAGCGCGTCATGATCGCCTTCGACATTGCGCGCGGACTCATCGTCGCCCTCACCGCCGTGATTTACCTAAGCGGCCTCCTCACCCCCGCGCTGTTGACGGGGCTGATGCTGCTCATCTCCACGTTGGAGGCGTTCCGCTCACCCGCGGGCAACGCCATCGTCCCGCTCCTGCTCACACCGCCGCTCTTTAAGGTTGGCTCCGCGCTGAACCAGACCGCAAGCCGCGTCTCGGAGATCGTCGGCCTCGCGCTGGCGGGCGGCGTGGTCGCGCTGCTGGGCTGTCAGGGTGCGCTGGTCATCGACGCCACCACCTTCTTCCTCTCCGCGCTGATCATCGGCTTCATTCGCCTGCATGAAACACTGCCGGAGAAAAAGGCCGACCTGCGCACCGCGGCAGCAGACTTTCGCGAGGGATTGGCTATGATTCGCTCGTCTAGCGTGCTCGTGGCGCTGCTGGCGATTGGCGCACTGATCAACTTCCTCTTCGTTCCGCTGAGCGCATATGCCGCGCCGTTTATCTCGGACTATCTCAAGGGCGGCGCGGAGATGCTATCGGTTTTGAATATCATCGTCGTGGGCATGCTGGGACTGGGCTCATTTCTCGCGCCAAAGATCACCCGCATCTCCGGCAAAACGCAGCTCATCGTCTGTGGACTTCAAGGGAGTGTCGCTTTCTGCACCTTTGCCATCGGCGGAATGCTCGCCTCCCCCGCGTTGCGCTATGGCGTTGTAATGGTGAGCTGCGCCGTGATCGGTCTTGCCAGCGGCGTGGTAAATGTCGTCTACAACGCCGCGCTTCTTAGGCTCATTCCGGCGGACTACATGGCGCGTCTTTCGGGAATCTCTATGGCGATTCTCGCCTGTACAATGCCGGTTGGCAGTTTTCTCTGCGCGGCGCTCGCAGCTGTGATGCCCGTGCCGGTTGCGATCCTCTGCGCGGGGGTGCTCAGCATATTGCTCTATCTGTTACTCACGCGAATCAAGAGCCTTGATGCGCTGTAAAAAACGGCTTTGTGCATAAGTCACGGTAATGTTCTCCACAATGCGATAGGTTTTAATTAGATTTTATGCGGAGGATGACGCTATGGAACCATCTGAAAAAGCGAATCAGATTGAGGCCAGTTTCGCAAAGGGCGCAAAGTGGGCTGAGCCGCTCTCGCTCTTAAGGGAGCTTGTGCTCTTTGGCGGATTGGTGGAAGATTACAAATGGGGCAAGCCGTGCTATACATTAAGCGGCGCGAATGTCATTCTGCTGTTTGAGTTTAAGGACACCTGCGCCATCGGTTTTTACAAAGGCGCTCTGCTGAAGGACGAGGCGCATATTCTTGTCGCTCCCGGTGAAAACTCTCAGGCGATGCGCATGGTGAAGTTTACGAGTGCAGATGAGGTTCGCGCGCTTGTTCCGACGCTTCGAGACTATATTGCCGAGGCAATTGCCATTGAGCAGGCCGGTTTGGAGATCGAGTTTCGCCCCGCCGCCGTTGCCGAGATGCCGGAGGAGTTCACCGAATTGCTGGAGCGGGACGCCGCCGCCAAGCTCGCGTTCTATTCACTCACCCCGGGACGGCAACGCGCGTATCTGCTGCATTTCTCCGAGCCAAAGCAATCTAAAACGCGCGTCGCCCGCATCGAAAAGCATCTGCCGCGCATCCTTGCCGGCAAGGGTATGCTGGATCGCGATTGAGGTTTCTATACGCAAAAACACCGCGCACAGCGCGGTGTTTTTGCGTCAGTTTACTCAATTGCCTTGAGGGATTCCACCATGTTGATCTTCTCCAGCCTTGGGCGCATGAACAAATCCACCGCAAACGCAAACACAAATGTCATTGCCACGGAGAACAAATAGCTCAACGGCAGGATGACCACATGGAAGCTCACCATATCGAAACTGAGCTGATTCATGACAAACTGATGCAGCCAGATGCCCATCGGAATACCCGCAATGGAGCCCAGCAGCGTCAGCACCAGATTTTCACGGAACACATACGCCCCAACCTCCGGCGCGTAGAAGCCCAGCACCTTGATGGTCGCAATCTCACGCAGCCGCTCGGTGATGTTGATGTTGCTCAGGTTAAAGAGCACCACAAACGCCAGCGCACCCGCGCAGAAGATGATCACGAAGATCACCAGATTCAAGCTCGTCATCATGCCGCTGACGCGGTCACGAATATCCAGCGTTACGCTGACATTCGCCGCGTCATAATCATCCAGCAGCGACGCGGCAACGGTGTGGACATCCGCCTGCGCGGAATCCGCCAGCGCCGCCTCAAACGCGCAATCCTCGCCATACACCTGCTTGTAGGTTGCAGGCGTCATGAGGATGTAGTGGTACACGTAGTTGTCAAATATCGCGCTGACGGGAAGATCGGTTTGCTTCCCTTCGTCCGTCTGCACGCGGATGGTTCCCCCAACCGAAACGCCCGTGATCTTTGCCAGTTTTTCGCTGATAGCGACGCTTCCATCGGAAGGATATGCCAGCGTTTGTCCGTCTCGATGCAGGCTGATGAGGGTTTTGATGTTGGGATCCTCGGTCGCGATGACGTTTACGCTCTTGACGCCCTCCCTGCTATCGACGGATATATTGTCGTTGCAGACAAACACGAGGCTCGAGAGCAGATCCTTCGTCTTTTCGCGATAATCCGCCTGCTGCTCGGCGTCCTTTGCCTCGTCAAACACAATGGCATAATCATAGGTCATGATGTTGCTAAACTGGTCGTCCGCGATGTTGGCAATGGAGTCCTTGATGCCAAATCCGGTCACAAGCAGCGCCGTACAGCCGCCGATGCCGAGTACCATCATGATCAGGCGCTTGGTATAACGAAAAACGTTGCGCAGGGATATCTTAACCATAAAGCCAAGCCGCTTCCAGAGAAACGGAATCCGCTCCAAAAAGACGCGTTTGCCTTCCTTCGGCGCTTTGGGGCGCATGAGTTCCGCCGGGCTAAGCCGGAGTTCCGCGCGGCAGGTAAGGTAGGTTACTCCCGCCGAGCAGAGCAGCGAAACCGTCATTGCCAACACAAAAAGCGACCAATCCAGCGTATAGATGATCGGCGCAAAACCATAGAGCATGCCATATGCCTGCCAGATCACCCACGGGAAGAGCCAGCTGCCGCCAAAGAAGCCAATCATCCCGCCAATCAGCGCCGCGCCGCCCGCATAGGAGATAAACTTCCAGGCGATGGCACCGTCTCCAAAGCCAAGTGCCTTGAGGGTTCCGATCTGTGTGCGTTGTTCCTCCACCATGCGCGTCATTGTCGTCATGGTGACCAGCGCCGCGACGAGGAAGAAGAACACCGGAAATACCTTGGAGATGCCGTTCACCACCGAGGAGTCACTCTCAAAGTTGGCATAGCCCACATTGGTCTCACGATCCAGCACATAGACGCTCGGCGCTTTGAGCTTGGCAAACTCCTTCTTGCCATCTTCAATCTTCAGCCTGCCGTCTTCCAGTTCCCGTTCCGCATCGGCGAGCTTCTGCTCCGCCTCCGCCTTATTATCGAGATATTCCTGATATCCCTTCTCATAATCCTTCTCGGCCTGTTTGAGCTTTCGCCTGCCCGCTTTGATCTCATCGTTCCCGCTGTCAATCTGCTTCTTGGCGTCGTCGAGTGAAGTTTTGGTCGCGTCAAGCTGCGCCTGCGTCGCGGCAAACTGCGCTTGGGCAGCGCTCCGCTGCCCGTCGAGCTGCGTTTGCGCGCTGTCCAGCGCGTCGATTTGTGACTGGACTGCCGCAATTGCATCCGGGTCTCCGCTGGCCTGGGCGGCGCTCATCGCCGCTTCCAGCTGCGTCCGCTGCCCGTCAAGGGTTGCCTGACTTGCGTCGAGCTCCGCCAGAGCCTCCGTCTTTGCAGTCTCAAAATCGGTCTTGCCCTGATTGTAGGCGATCACGCCCGCGTCGTATTTGTCCTTTGCGTCATCCAGATTTTTCTGGTTTTTCTCTATCGTATTCCAGCCGGCGGCAATGTCGCTCTTTGCGTCGCTGAGTGTTTTCTCCGCGTCCTTGAGCTTCTGGTCGGCATCCGCCTTGTTGGTGTTGTATTCGTCCAGCCCGTCCTGATACTTCTTCTCCGCGTCGGTGAGCTCGTCCTCCGCCTCCTGACGAATCCGCGTATACCGCGCGTCAGCATGCTCGGTCAACGCTGCTTTGAGCGGTGTTTCCATCGCCGCAACCGCGTCTTCATATGCGTCGCTAAAGATCTTCCCATTCGCGTTCTGGAGAGTAACATAGATCTCCGTATAGTAATCGGTCGAAAACCCGCCCTCCGGCAGATAGACAAACGCCGTGATCTTTCCGTTTGCGAGCTTGGTTGTGCCGCGCTCCATATTAAGATACGACGTGGAATCCGCAAGGCCGACAAGCGTGTATGCATCGTAGGCAAAGGCGTCCTTCGTGTCGTCATCATTATCCGCCGAGACCTGAATGGTGGAGCCTATCATGCTCTTGGGCAGTATACGCGCATCGCCCACGCACTCCTGATCGTTTTGGGGCATACGCCCTGCGGTGAGCTTGATGCGGTTGATGTCGCTGGTGATGGAGTGCGCCGCGAGCACATAGGAAGAACCGTTCTCCACCGTGACCAGCACATCCATGCTGACCGAACCCTCGGCAGACTTTACGCCGTCCATTGCCGCGAATACGGCCGGGTCTGTTTTTTCGAGTCCCATGGTGGAGACGAGCTTCTCGTCAAACATCGCATACTGGCGGAAATACTGATCCGCCGTATCCACCATTGCATTCTGGGTTACCTTTAACCCGGAGAATGTTCCAACCCCGAGCGAAACAATCGCAAGGATCGACAAAAAACGCCCGAACGTTTTCCAGACCTCGCGCCATTGGTTTTTTTGCCAAGACCGTCTGTTGCGTTTCACTGAGCAATCTCCCCGCCGGTCCCGGCCCATGCATTTCTGTTTTTGCGCGTTACCATTCGATCTCCTCAATCGGCTTTGCCGTTTCGTTGATGCGAACGGAGGATACGGTTCCGCTCTTTACCTTTACCACGCGGTCGGCCATCTCGGTCAACGCGCTGTTGTGTGTGATGATGACGACGGTCATGCCCTTTTCGCGGCTCAAATCCTGCAAAATCTTCAATACCTGCTTGCCCGTGGTGTCGTCCAGCGCGCCGGTCGGCTCGTCGCAGAGCAGGAGCTTCGGGTTCTTTGCCAGCGCGCGCGCAATGGCGACGCGCTGCTGCTCGCCGCCGCTGAGCTGCGCCGGAAAGTTTGCAATTCGCTCGCCGAGGCCAACATCTTCCAGCACCTGCTTTGCGGAAAACGGCGCTTTGGAGAGCT
>JAEWYV010000075.1 GCA_023458615.1 Bacillota bacterium | reverse complement strand
AGCGTCAGCCGAATGCCGACTGGGATATCCGCCGCATCACCCGTTTCCGCCGCAAGGGAAGCGCCGGGCAGAAGACAGAGCAACAGCCCGCAGACCAGCAGCGCAACAAATTTTTTCATAAGCAACTTTTCTCCAGATCGCGCAAATTGTCTCCCATAGTATAGAACGCTCAACTCTAACAGTATAGCAGACTCAATCGTCGCGTTCCAGCGAACGCACAGAACGTTACAAAAGCGTAAGCTCCGGCAAGTGTTCCCACATGCCGGAGCCTGATTGTTGGAGTCGTTTTTTGGGTTGATAATCGCTTATGCTTCTTCGGCGGTTCTCATTCTTGCGTTTGCCTCGCGCATCTCAATCTCGGTTTTGGCGAGCTCTTTTCGTCCTGTGAGCAACAGCAAACCGCCACTGCCAAAGAGGATCAGCAGACTCAGGATGCCGATCGACGCGCGATCGGTGAGCATATAGAACATGGCGTAGAGCAGCGGGCCGATGACCGTTGCAAACTTGCCGAAAACATCGTAGAAGCCGAAGTATTCCGCGCTTCTGGTCTGCGGAACGAGCTTGCCAAAATAGGAGCGGGAGAGCGCCTGTATGCCGCCCTGCACCGTGCCGACAAGGAACGCAAGCACCCAGAAGAGCGTGGTCGCCGTGGATTTTGCGCCGTTATAGGCGGTCTGCTTTGCCGTATCCTCGGCGTAGGGGATCAGCGATTTGCCGATCATATCAATCGCCGCTTTTGCAGAAGTACTGCTTGGCTCGCCTGAAAAGACATAGGCGGAATCAGCGGAGTATCCGATCTTCTCATAATAATCCTGAGTGACCGTTTCAAATGCCGAAGCGCGATCCGCCTCAGAGAGCGAGGCGCGAATATCCTCGACATAGTCCTTTTTGACGGTATCCCAAAGTTTTTGATCCGCGTCACTCTGGAAAGCAACCCCTTGCGACTTGATCGCATAGCGGGTTGCCTCTACCGCATCCAACTGATACGGCTCGACGATGCGACCCATAAAGAAGCCTACACCGCAGATGACGAAATACATTGCAATTGCCGCGATGATCATCTTGATTGCGCCGAACTTGCCACTAAGCTTGCTAAAGAGAATGGCGCAGGGCGCGGCGACCAGCTGGGTCACCAGCAGCGCAAAGATCATGCCAGTTGTACCGAGTCCCAACGTTGCGCCATAGTTGGTCGCAAGCGAGATGACCGCGCCGACACCATCGATATAGAGAAAATAGGCAATCAGGTAGATGAAAAGGCCCTTGTTGCTTACGCAGCGCTTCATTGTATCCCAAAGATTGGAAAACGCGTGCTTGGCGAGTTCGCTTGGCGGGGTCTCGACATAGTGTACCTGTTTCACGTTTTTGAGAATCGGGATGGAGAAGATGAGCCACCAGACCGTAACGATCAGAATGGCGAACTTCATCGAGAATGCATCGTAGTTACGCAGCAGCATGACGGCGATAGAGATGACGAACGGAATCGTACTGCCGCCGATATAGCCCATCGCATAACCCCAGCTTGAGACGCGATCCATGCGTTCCTCCGTCGTCACATCCGTTAGGAACGAGTCGTAGAACACGCAGGAGCCGCTAAAGCCGATGTGCGAAATCACGTAGCCGATCAGCATCCACTTCCAGTCGCCAACAAAGGCGAGCACAGAGGTGGACAGCGCGCCGATGAGGATGAATGCAAAGAGCAGCTTTTTCTTATTGCCCTTAAAGTCCGCAACCGCGCCTAGGGTCGGCGAGATGATTGCGCCGATGAGTGAGGCGATAGAAACACCGATGCCCCACCATTTGTTGCCCGCGTCGCCCGCCACGCTGGCGTAATAGATCGGGAAAATGACCGCCATGATGTTGGTGGCATAGACGGAGTTTGCCCAGTCGTAGAAGATCCAGCTTTTCTCCACCTTGGTGAAGCGCTTGCTTTCGTCGCGCTGACGCATGAAAAGATTCACCCTCTCCCAAATTCAATTTTTCCAGTAAGAGATATAGACAAGAACTGATTGCAGTATAGCATTGTTGAAGGACGGGAACAAGGAGGTTTACGGGTGTTCCACCGCCTACGGCGGTGAATCATCAGATTTTACGAAGATCTAATCTGGTCATTACATCATGAAAATATAAGTCTATAAGTTCTTTTCTTAGCTAAGCCCCGGTCTTGTATCATATGCGTTCTTTTGCTTACTTTTCTAAAGTATGAAATCTCTTACTCGACAAAGTCCCAGTCTTGTATCATCTGCGTTCTTTTGTTTCCTTTTCTTTCAAGAAAAGTAAGGGGTTCCGCGCATCAGCGCGGAACCCCTTTTGTCGGTACTCTCGTTATTCCTCTGTCGGCGTTGCGGTTACTTCCTCGCCCGCTGGTGCGGTTGCTCTCTCGGCCTCTTCCTCCACATCGGAATGCGGAACGATCTCGACGGAGACCACACGGGTGCCTTCGTCCACACGCATCAGGCGAACACCCTGCGTGTTACGCGAAATTACGTTGACCTGATCCAGCGGCAGGCGGATGATGGTGCCGTCGTCACGAATCAGCATGACGTCCTCGCCCTCCGCGGTCATCTTCAGGCAGGCTAGATCGCCGGTCTTTTCAGTCAGCTGCGTTGCCAGTACACCCTTGCCGCCGCGGTGATGCAGCGGATATTGATCTTCCGGCGTTCGCTTGCCCATGCCGAGTTCGGTGACGGTCAGCACGTTTCCGCCCTTGACCACCTTGACCATATCCACCACGGCATCGTCTTCCGAGAGGTTGATGCTGCGAACACCCATCGCGGTTCTGCCCATGGGTCGGACATCCTCCTCCGCAAAGCGGACGCACTTGCCCTTCTTGCTCGCAATGATGAACTCGTCATCGCCCATGGAATATTCCACAGCGATAAGCGCATCCCCTTCACGCAGGCTCTGCACAATCAGGCCACCTTTGCGAATGTTTTGCAGCTCGCTTACCGGCGTCTTCTTGATGACGCCGTCGCGTGTTGCCATCACAAGATAGCCCTCTGTGCCCTCGCCCTGTACGGGGAACATGGCGGTGACCTTCTCCCCCTCGCCAAGTTGCAGGAGGTTGACGATCGGCATGCCCTTTGCGTTTCTGCCCGCTTCGGGTATTGCATAGCACTTTTTCTTAAAGGCGCGCCCAAGGTTGGTAAAGAAGAGAATCTGGCTGTGCGTGCTCGTCACAAACAACCGCTCAACAAAGTCCTCCTCGTGTGTACCCTGTCCGATCACGCCGCGTCCGCCGCGATTCTGCGCGCGGTAGGTATCCGGCGTGAGGCGCTTGATATAGCCAAAGTGCGTCATGGTGACGGCCATATCCTCTTCCTGAATGACGTCGTCAAGATCGATGTCGTCAATCATCTGCGTGATCTCGGTGCGGCGTT
>JAEWYV010000074.1 GCA_023458615.1 Bacillota bacterium | reverse complement strand
ATGGCGAGCGGCGCGCCCATGCCAAAGAGCAGCTTGCCCTCCGGCGTATAGGCCATCTTGTTTTGCTTTGCGGGCTGTGCCGCTGTTTGTGTCATTGTTTCCATAGTGTAGGGATTGTAGCACGAATCAAAATTGGTGGCAAGCAATAAAAAAACGCCGGAAGGCAGATCGCCTCCCAAGCGTTTGGATACTGTTTTTATAAAAGCATCATGCGCTCGGCGAGATTTTCCACAGGGATGCCGCTATCCAGCGCGTAGTTGACCGTGTAGAGTGTGCCGCCGCGCAAGCGCCTCAGATAGGCGATGCAAGAACCGGCATGGTCAACCAGATATCGGTTCCGGCGGCGCATGGATTCCGGCGAGCAAATCTCCGAAGCATACCAAACCTCCGAAGCGCTCTGTAAAATGGCCTCATAGCGGCTCAAGTCCTGACTGCTCCAGCCCTTCGTCTGGTCATACCCCGGCAGGGCAAGATGCAGCGACAGCGCGGGAAACAGCCAGCGCATGCGCAGCACGGCCTCCGCCGCGAGGGTGTCGAACCCCTGCGCGCCGCCCACGTAAAAATCCGTCACGCCGTTTTCCAGCGCGTCATTCACCGCGCGATCCAATAGGAAGATGAGCTGCTGCATCTCTTCGGTGCTCTCGCGCCCGAAGGCGGGCAGCGCGTTGGGCCGATGCCCGGTAAAGCAGCAGCCAACGGCGCGGTCAAACGGGTCTTGCATCCATCCTCCGCGCGCCGATGAGCCGCAGCGCTTCCTCTTTTTCTCCGCCTTGCAGGGCGGCATATAACGCGTTGAGCAGGGCGGGCCCCTCGGCACAGGCGTTCTCAAACAGATCGACAAATGACTCGGTTCGCGCGGTTGCCTCATCCCAAGGCGCGCGCCAGATGGCGTGGGTCAGGTTCAGCCGATCACATGGATCGAGATGGCGGGAGACCAGAAAACCCGTGAGCTTTCCTTTTATATCAAGCAAGCGTTCCAGCGCACCAAAGAAGCGCAGCTTTCGATTGTTTGGATCATAGGAAATTGTGTTGACGACGATCCACTTGCGAAACCCGCGCGCAAACGCCCCGACGGAATCCGCGCCAAACAGCGCCTTTGCCAGCGCGGCATGGAGGCCGTCCAACTCGCCAAGATGGTTCGTATGATAGAATCTGTGCGGCTGCTCCGGCACGCCGGGATAGCGCACGCGATCCGCCATCATCAAATCGATCTGAATTTCGGCGGGTGTATGAAGAGAGCCGGGGAAGCGCGCCTCGATATACGGGTGCGCATTGGTATCCAGCAGAAAGTGGCAGAAAAAGCCCAGCAGATAGGCGCTCTTAGGCGCGCTGTTTTGCGCAAACGGGAGCAGCGCAAGAAAAAGCTCTCTTGCGTCCGTTTCGTGCAGTTTCTGCGCCAGATCGACGCGGCTGGGCACGAACAGCGGCTTGGGCATCTCGTCCCCAAAGTAGGGGTCGGGACCCATGGTGCCGATGAGAAACTCGCCCATGTTCGCCGCGACGAGCGCGGAAACGGCCTCGTTGGATTGTTTCAGCGCGGTCAGGCCCACCAGCGCGTGCGTAAAATTATATGGCATAGCTGTATTATACGATTGTGCCGGAGCAAGCTTCAAGTGCCATTTGCAGGTCAACAGGCTCTATTTGTTTGCCGCGGGTTGGCCGGCGGTGTTCCGGCGTTTGATCCGGCTTTTACGCAAGATAAAATCATTGTAAAAACAATGTGAAGCGCATCCAGCGCGTATATACGTAAGATCGCGCGAAAAAAGTGTGCCGGTTGCATCCGGCGAAAGAAAAAACGCCGTCGTTGGGCGATTTTTTTAGATGTTGTAGTTACAGGCGCCAATTGGAACGCGCGAAAAAGTCATGTCATTTTTCAAACAAAAACGTAGAAAATTTGAAAATCTTGTGTTTGCCTATGGTACTTTCCAAGAGGCACGTGTTACAATACTCATGATAGCACGACTGAGGTGGAGAGCATGAAAAAGATTGTTAAGCGCAGGAGAACGTTTCGCATCAATAACCCGCTCGCATTCGGTATTCTATGCGCTATGATCCTGATTCTGCTCGCGGGCGTAACGTATGCGCTCGTTGCAGGGGTTATTTCTCCCGCCATCGTGAGCTATCAAATCGCGAATGCAACACCTTCGCCCTCGCCGACGGTCGCGCCTGTTACGGCAACGCCGACGCCGACCGTTGACCCCATGGAGCCCACCCCGACGCCCACGCTGGAGCCCGGCGCAACGCCGACGCCGACCGAGGAACCGCCGGGATCGCTCGACGGACACATCATCGGCATCGATCCTGCGCGCGGCTACAGCTCGCAGATTCAGGGCGTCTCTACAAAGGTATATGCAAACCGTCTCAACTTTGCGGTTGCGACGCTGGTGAAGGAAAAATTAGAGGCGGAGGGCGCAACGGTCGTCTTCACCCTCACGGACGTCAAGGACGACAAGACGGCGACGGAGCGCGTGAAGGTGCTCAACGACGGAAAGGTTGAACTGGCGGTTCGAATCGAGTGCAACTCGGTGAAGTCCTCCGATACGCGCGGGACGATGGCATGGGTGCCGGAGAAGCACGACAAGAAGGCGGACTGCGACAAGCTCGCCAGCAGCGTACTTAGCGCCTATGTAGACGCAACCGGTTTGCCGCTGCGCGAGGTTGGCGGGGATTCCATTGTGAACAAGTCCGACGAAACCTTCCTCAACAAGACCAATGCGCCGGTCTGCACGCTCTTCTTAGGGCATATCAGTAACTCCTCGGATGACAAGAAGATCAACAACGCGGAGTTTCAGGCGACCATGGCACAGGGAATTGTCAACGGAATTCTAAAATATCTTGGTGTCAACCAATAATTCGATGTACCGAAGAACCGCCATATTCTGGCGGTTTTTCTTCTGTTTGTCCGCGCTTCTCTTCGTTTGTGGGTAAGGGAATATCGATAGAAAAGATTCCGGATTTTTCAATTCTTCTCTCGCAGTTCCGCATTTGATCCGTTAATAGACACGGGAATATCGATTGATGCAATCGCATGCTTTTTTCGCCCTCTCTGTGACCGACACAAATTCGAGTGACTGTTGTTTGAATCCGGCAAAATGCAACAATACAATTTCATTTTCTTTTGCGCAACGCTGTATAAGGGCGATGGATAAGCGCTGGAATATCGATAGGTACAATCGATTTTAACCGATTTTCCGGCATGCAGGCGCCGCGATTCGGCGGGGAAAATATCGATTTCCATTGTCGCTTGTTTGCCGCGAGCACACAAATAAACGGTGAAAAGTACGCTATATTACTGTATTTTATGCGGTATGTACTGCTGTACTTTTTTGTTTGGTTCCCGTATACTGAAATTTAGTCGATTAGGCGCGGCACAATATTGCTGCGCCTGAAATAAGCAAGGCAGGTGGATAGGATTTGAGGAAATCGTTTCAAGGCGGCGTTCACCCGCTTCGCCCGATTGGCGAAGGGAAGCCGCTGACGCGGGGCAGCAGCGTAAGAGCCGTTGTGCCGGACGTCGTGGTGATTCCCGTTGGGATGCATCTGGGCGCGCCGAGTGCCCCGTGCGTCGAAAAAGGGCAGCAGGTACGGCTCGGAGAGCGGATTGCAACACCCGTTGGCGCGCTGGGGCTCCCCGTTCACGCGAGCGTCTCGGGCGAGGTCATCTTTGTAGAGGAGCGGCAGATGCTCCGCGCAAAGCCGGAACTCTGCATCGGCATTCAGAACGATCATCTGGACGAATGGGTGCCGCTGACGCCGCTCAACGCGGAGAGCGCTACGCCTGGCGAGATCATCGCCGCCGTGAAGGACGCGGGCATCTGCGGCATGGGCGGCGCGGCGTTTCCAACGCACATCAAGCTGACCATTCCCGAAGGGAAGCGGGCGGATGTCATCATCCTCAACGGCGCGGAGTGCGAACCCTATCTCACCGCCGACCACCGCCTGATGCTGGAAAGCCCGGAGCGTATTCTGGCAGGGCTGAAGCTGATCCTTCGCGCAACGGGCGTGAACCGCGGGATTGTCGCCATCGAATCCAACAAATCGGACGCCATTCAAGCCATGCAACAGGCCGCATCGAACGATCCGACGATTCAAATTCATCCGCTCAAAACAAAATATCCGCAGGGCTCGGAAAAGCAGCTGATTCAGGTTGTTGCCGGGCGTGAGGTGCCGCGCGGCAAGCTGCCGCTGGACGCGGGTGTTTTGGTGTTTAACGTGAGCACAGCCGCCGCGATCTACGACGCGGTTGCGCTGGGCAAACCGCTGGTGGAGCGCATCACAACCGTAACCGGCTGCGTCAAGGAGCCGGGCAACCTGCGCCTGCGCGTCGGCACACGCTATGAAGACGCGATTGCCGCCTGCGGCGGCCTGCTCGACTGCGCGCACAAGGTATTCGCGGGCGGACCTATGACGGGACTCTGCGCGGCGGATCTGGAAGCGACGGCAACCAAGGCGACCAACGGCATCATCGCGTTTGACGAGCAGCAGGCAAAGGCCATGATCGAGTCCGCGTGCATCCGCTGCGCGCGCTGCGTGCATGTTTGCCCCATCGGCCTGCATCCCTATCAGATGCGCGCGGATCTGGACAAGCACGATCTGGAAGCCGCGAAACAGCACGGCTTACTGGACTGCGTCCTCTGCGGCGCGTGTTCCTATATCTGCCCCGCGCGGCGCTATCTCACCTCCAGCTACAAGGCCGCGAGGGAAGAGCTTGCCGCAAAGGCGAGGAGGTGACGACTATGGAGACAAAACAGCGTTTTGCCGTGTCCGCGGCGCCGCATATCTTTGCAAAGGATACCACAGCGGTGCTGATGCTGGACGTGATCGCAGCCCTCATGCCAACCGTTGCCGCCGGCATCTGGCTCTTTGGCTGGGCCGCTGCGCGCGTGATCCTCATCTGCGTTGCGTCCTGCGTGATCTGGGAGTTTCTCTGGCAGGTCATCTTCAAAAAAACGATTACGATCAACGACCTCTCCGCCGTGGTCACGGGCATCATCCTCGCGATGAACATGCCGTCTACCGCGCCGTGGTGGATGCTGGTGGTCGGCAGCGCGGTTGCGATACTGCTGGTCAAGCAGCTCTTTGGCGGCATTGGCGATAACTTCGTCAACCCCGCAATCGCCGCGCGCGCGGTGCTGCTCGCGAGCTGGCCCGCGCTGATGAGCGGGGCGGCCTACGTTACCCCGTTTGACGCTGTCTCCGGCGCAACGCCGCTGGCGATGCTCTCCGGCGAGGCAGGCGCCGCCGCGGCTCCGTCTCTGCTGGCTTGCTTCATCGGCCGGATTCCCGGCTGCATCGGCGAGGTGAGCAAAATTGCAATCCTGCTGGGACTTGCCTATCTATTGATTCGAAAGACGATCTCCTGGCACATCCCCGTGACCATGATCGCCTCATTTATGCTCTTTACCTGGCTCTTTGGCGGCGATCCCGTGCAGGGCGTGCTCATCGGCAGCGTGCTCTTTGGCGCGGTGTTTATGGCGACGGACTATGTCACGAGCCCCATGACGCACACGGGCCAGATGATCTTCGCGGGTGGCGCTGGGCTTCTCATCGCGCTGATTCGCTCGTTTGGCGGCTATCCGGAGGGGACGACCTACGCCATCCTGATTATGAATGTGCTCACCCCGCTTATCGACCGCATGACGCGCGGCAGAATCTACGGGGAGGTGAAGTCGCATGCGTAAGGTATTTGTGCTCGGACTCAAGCTGTTTTTGCTCGCCGCCGTCGCGGGGCTTGCGCTGGGCGTCACCAATATGATCACCGCTCCCGCGATACAGGTGCAGCAGGAGCAGGCGGCGGACGCGGCGCGGCGCGCTGTGCTGCCCGCTGCGGGGACGTTTACGGCGCTGACCGCACCCGAAGGTATGAAGGACGCGTTTGCGGGCTATGACGCAAGTGGCGCGCTCGTCGGCAAGACCGGAACCATCGTCGCCAAGGGATACGGCGGGGAGATTGAAATCACCGTCGGCGTTGACCTAAGCGGCGCAATCACCGGCGTTTCCATCGGAGGCGCGAGCTTTGCGGAGACCGCGGGTCTCGGCGCGCGCGCCAAGGAAGCGTGGTTCGGCGCGCAGTTCACCGGCAAGCTGTCGCCCATTGCCATCGTGAAGGACGGCGGAGATATCGACGCCATCACATCGGCAACCATCACATCCCGCGCGGTGACCAACGCGGTCAACACCGCGGTGCTCGCGCTGGGCGGTCTGACGCCGCCAACGGAGGGTTAACCATATGGAACAGAAAAACACACTCAAAAGCGTATTTTTAAACGGCCTGATCACCGAGAACCCGACGTTCCGGCTCGTGCTCGGCACCTGCCCGACGATGGCGGTGACGACCAACGCGACCAACGGCATCGGCATGGGAGCAGCGGCAACGTTTGTGCTCGTGGGCTCCAACATCGTCATCTCGATGCTCAGAAACTTCATCCCCGATAAGATTCGCATTCCGGCGTTCATCATCGTCATCTGCACATTCGTAACCATGGTGCAGATGTTTATGAATGCGTTTCTGCCCGCGCTGTATCAAAGCCTCGGCATCTTCCTGCCGCTGATCGTGG
>JAEWYV010000073.1 GCA_023458615.1 Bacillota bacterium | reverse complement strand
GGCCTCATGGACGACATCCGCGTGGTAGAGCCCTATGGCGTCTTCAAAGAGATCGCCGTCAATCCCATCACCGACGATCACTGCGACGTCTACGGGCGTACGCTGGTGCGCGTCAAGGAGATGCTCGAAAGCATCCGTCTGATTCGGTTGATGGTGCAGGAAATTCCGGATGGTCCCATCGTCGTTCGCCCGCCGCGCAAGCTGCCCGCGGGGGAGGTGCTCCGCCGCGTCGAGGCACCGCGCGGGGAAAACATCCACTATATCCGCTCCAATGGCACGGATATGCCGGATCGCGTCCGCGTCCGCGCCCCATCGGAGGCAAACTGGCACGGTATGAGCTATATGCTCGAAGGCTTCCAGCTTGCGGATGTACCGATCATCATCGCCGCTATCGATCCATGCTATTCCTGCACAGACCGCGCCATCCGCCTCAGCGGAAACGGGGATGTGCAGCTGGCGAGCTGGGATCAAATTCGTGCCTATGGCATTGCGCAATATAAGTCGCGCGGTATCGACCCTGGCGCAATCGCCATTCGTCCATTTTAAGAGGGGGAACACACGCATGCTGCTTCAAATTTTCAAGGTGCTCGTCTTCCCCGGGCTGCTATTTCTCAGTACGCTTGCGTTTCTGCTGGAATATGTGGATCGAAAGGTCTACGCCCGCATGCAAAACCGCAAGGGGCCGCCGTGGTATCAGCCGCTGGCGGATATGCTCAAGCTCGTCGGCAAAAAGGCGATTATCCCGCGCAACGCGCAAAAGATTGCCTTTGCCGCGCTGCCTACCGTCTCCCTCGCAGCGGTATGCGCCGCGTTCCTCTGCGTTCCCATCTGGGGAAAGACGGCAGTCACAGCGTTTTCCGGCGATCTCGTCGCGGTGCTGTATCTATTGACCATTCCGACGCTTTGCCACTTCCTTGCGGGCTACAACAGCCACGAGGTCTATTCCACCATCGGCGCGTTTCGAACCCTGACGCAGATGTTTGCCTACGAGGTTCCGCTGTTCATGGCGTTTCTCTCTCCGGCCATCCTCGCGGGCACCTGGTCCATCACGGGCATTGCGGCGTATTATGCGGCACACCCGCTCTATACGCTCATCAATCTCCCCGCGTTCTTCGTCGCCCTTCTGACCTCACAGAGCAAGCTCGAACGCACGCCGTTTGACGCGCCGGAGGCGGAGACAGAGATTGTTGGCGGCGCGCTGGTGGAATATAGCGGGCGTTATCTGGCGTTTTTCCGCGCAACGGCAATTACGGAGCTTGCGGCGGTTGCCTCGGTGATCTCCGCTCTGTTTCTGCCATTTCTTACGGGAAATACATGGCTGGATTTTGCACTCTATCTGGTCAAAACGCTTGCGGTCGTGCTCATTATGGTGCTCATGCGCGCAACGCTTGCGCGCAGCCGCATCGACCAAACGCTCAAGCTCTTTTGGTCAATTTTGACCCCGATTGCCATGGCGCAGATGATCATCAATCTGCTGCTCAGGGGAGGTCTCGGATTATGAAAAATAATAGTAAGGAACGCCCGGGCGGGCTCGCCAAACAGGCGATTGCGAACCTCTTTCGCAAACCCGCAACACAGGTACACCAGTTTGGCGAGGAAGGCATCCAAAAGGGCTACCGCGGCAAGCTGTTGTATGACTCTACAACCTGCATCAACTGCGTGATGTGCATGCGGGACTGCCCGACAGGCGCAATCACGATTAAAAACTATGGCACCAAGGAAGAGAAGGACATGCATGCCTTCCTCAACCTAGGCCGTTGCGTATTCTGCTGTCAGTGTGTGGATACCTGCCCCAAGAAGAGCCTGAGTTTTTCGAGCGACGTGCTTCTCGCTACCTTCAGCCGCGAGAGTTTGGATGTTGAACTGTGAGTGAACTGACCCAATTCCTATCGGAAACGTTCGCTGGCAACCAACGAATCTGCATCCTTGGCGTCGGCACAGAGCTTTGCCGCGACGACGCCGCCGGGCTCATGCTGGTTGAGGCGCTTTCCGCGCAAACGGGAATTCCCGTCGGCGAAGCGGATGAGCGGTTGCTGCTGATCAATGGCGGCCCCGCGCCGGAGAATTTCTCCGGCCTGATCCGTACCTTTTCGCCGGAGCTGATCGTTGTGGTGGACGCGGCGTTTCTAGAACTGCCCGCCGGATCGATTCAAATTTTACCGGAGGAGCGGGCGGCGGGTTTGTCGTTTTCCACGCATATGCTGCCGTTGCCGATGCTGCTGAGCTATCTCAAGCTAGCCTGCGGCTGCCAGACATGCCTCATCGGCATCCAACCTGCAACGACAGAACAGGGCATCGGCGTCTCCGAGCGCGTTACAGAAGGTGTAAAGCTGCTAACAGACGTCCTCTTGCAGGCTCTGGAGGCCAAGCCCGAATAATCTGCATCAACCAAACAACAGCCCCGAACCGGTTGGTTCGGGGCTGTTTTATAGGCGTTGCGCTTATTTAAAGAGCAAATTGAGCTGTTGCTGGGACGGTTCGTCCGCAAAGGCAAGCACGATATCTCCAACGCCAATCTTTGTCTCTCCGTGCGGAATCAGAGTCTTTTCGCCCTGATAGACCGCGATGAGCACCGCCTGCTCCGGCAGGGAGAGCTCACGGATATGCTTACCCGCCGCAGCCGCTGTTTCGCTGACCTTGAACTGTACAATGGAGAAGGTGCCACGGCTGATCTTCATCAGCGTGAGCATGGCAACCTGATTCATCTCCTCTACGACGAGGTGCGCCATCAGATCCGCCTGATTGATGGCAACGTCCACACCCATGCCCGCATTGAACAACCAGGCATTCTTCGGGTTGTTCACGCGCGCAATCACGCGGGGAACATCGAACTCAAACCGCGCAATGGTTGCGGCGACGAGGTTCGTCTCGTCCGCACCCGTGACGGCGGCAAGCACATCTGCCTTGTCAATGCCCGCCTGCTCCAGAATGTTGGGGTCGGTTCCGTTGCCAAAGAGAATATTCTTTTCAGGAATCTCCCGTTTGAGTTTGGTGTAAATCGGCTCACGGTTCTCAATCACCGTGACTTCGCATTTATTCGCAAGCAGTATGTTTGCAATATAGGCGCCCGTTTGACCGCCGCCAATGATGATCACTTTCATTTGATTCATCCCCTCTCTTACAGAAGGCCAAGCACATGCTTGAACTTTTTAGCCGATGTGCCGAGCACGGAGCAATAGATCACGTCGCCCTTTTGCAGTTGGGTGCCAAGTGTGGGCAGAAACGTCTGATTCTGCCGACTGACGGCGACCACGTGGAATTCTCCAACCACAGTCAGGTCTGCAAGCTTTTTGCCCACGAGCATCTCCGAGGTTTCCACACGGATGATATCCACGCCGCCGTTGCCAAGTGCGGTTACCACATCCAGTTGATCATAGCTCAAAAGCTCAATCGCATGACGCACCCCCCACTCCGTCGCAGAGATGGTCTGTATGCCAAGTGAACGGTAGATCTCCGCCTTGCGCGGGTCGTACAGGCGGCTGATGACGCGCGGCACACGATAGGTGTTGCGCGAGATGCGCCCGATGAGGGCGTTTGTTTCGTCGCTCTTGGTGCAGGCGACAATCGCGTCCGTCCGCTCAATGCCAGCCTGTTCGAGAATCTGCTTGTCAAACGCAACGCCAACGATGGTTTCGCCCCTAAAGCCTTTTCCAAGGATCGCAAACTCCTCCGCTGAAGCACCAACCACCGTCACCGTGTGACCCTTTTTAACCAACTCCAGCGCAAGGCCGGACCCCATCTTGCCGCAGCCGACAACGATCACCTTCATAGCGACCGCCCTCCTTTACGTTTTTTTGACAAACGGGTGAGATATTTGCGGAGCTCTTCCAGCAACAGAATCGGGAATGGCAGAATCACCAGCAACGCCCAATCCGTCCACGCAAGAGGCGCGGTATTAAAGATACCCTGTAAGAACGGTACATAGCTCAGTGCACAGATCAGCACCAATTCTACCGCGATGCCGAGCAATACGCGCTTGTTGCTAAACACGCCGACGGAGAAGACGCTCTCGCGCTCCGTACGACAGTTGAGCACCGCGCCAATCTGGCAGAACACGATAGAAGCCAGCGTCATGGTCGTAGCCTGACGATAGACAAGCCCCTCCGCCGCAAGCGGCACGCCCGGCCAGCCATGCACCCAGTTGGCGTAGAAGTAGGCTGCCATACAGATGACGCCCTCCATCATGCCGTACCAGAGGAATGCCTTTACAAACAGTTTACCATTGAGCAGCCGGCTCTTCAAGGAGCGCGGCGGCTGATCCATAATTCCCTTTTCCGGCAACTCGGTTCCAAGGCCGAGCGCAGGCATCATATCCGTACCAAGGTCGATGCTGAGAATTTGCATGACCGTCAGCGGGAGCGGAATTCCACCTCTGGAGAAGAGGAACGCCGCGGAGGGAACCGCCTCCGGCACGTTGCTGTTGAGGATGTAGAGGATGAACTTGCGGATATTGCTATAGACCGCACGCCCTTCTTCAATGGCGCGGACGATGGAGGCAAAGTTATCATCGGTCAGGATCATATCCGCCGCTTCCTTCGCCACATCCGTGCCCGAAATACCCATCGCAACGCCGATATCCGCCTTCTTGAGCGCGGGCGCATCGTTTACGCCGTCGCCCGTGACAGCAACCACGTGCCCCATCTCCTGGAGCGCGCAGACCACGCGATATTTCTGTTCCGGCGCGACGCGGGCAAAGATGACCTCATCCTTGAGCGCTTCCTTCAGTCCATCGTCGGAGAGTGCCTCCAGCTCCATGCCGGAGACGACGCGCGGGTGCTCACCCTGAACAATGCCGATGCGCTTAGCGATACTCTCGGCGGTCAGGCCGTAGTCTCCCGTGATCATGATGATGCGGATATTCGCACGGTGGCAGAGCTTCACCGCATCGGCAACCTCCGGTCGCGGCGGGTCCGCCATGACCGTAAGGCCGAGGAAGGTCATCTCCTGCTCGATGAGTTCCGGCGTATAGGCACTCATCGACGCAGGCAGATTCATTTCCTTCGTTAAATAGCGGCAGGCAACCGCGATAACGCGAAGGCCGTTTCTCGCATAACGATCGTTTTCCGCCATGATCTCGTCCCGCTGCGCCTGTGTCAACGGCACTATTTCGCCGTTGACCGACATGGTGCTACTCAATTCCAGCACCTCTTTCGGTGCGCCTTTGATATAGGCCACGCGGCGCGCGCCCTGAACGGGTTCCTCCAGCGCGTGAATGGTGGTCATGCGCTTTCTGCGGCTGTCAAACGGCAGCTCGCGTACGCGCGGCATACTCCTGGACACCGTCTCATAGTTCAACCCCGCCTTTTCGGCAACCACGCCGAGGCAGGCCTCCGTCGGGTCACCCAGTACGGTATAACGATCCGATCCCGGTTCCGGCGGCACCACGCGCGCGTTGCTGCAGAGAGCAGCAGCGGTGAGCAGCATCCGCAAATCGCCGTCGTCCCGAACGGTGACTTTCTGATTGCCATGATAAACCTCGCCCTTTGGCGCATAGCCAAGCCCCGTTACGGTGAGCTCTCTGCCCGGCAGCCAAAGGTTATTGACCGTCATCTCGTTTTGCGTGAGCGTGCCTGTTTTATCCGAGCAGATCACGGTGGTGCAGCCGAGTGTCTCCACCGCGGAGAGCCGCTTGACCAGTGCATGCTCTTTGACCATACGCTGCACCGCCATCGCGAGCGCGAGAGTAACCGTCGGCAGCAATCCTTCCGGAATAAACGCGACAATCATACCCAACGCAAAGATAAAGCTCTTGGCAACAGGATCATGCACGAGAAAGACCGACGCAAGGAAAAACAGCACACCCGCGCTGACCGCCATAGCGGAGACCTGCTTGGTCACGCGGTCAAGCTCCTTCTGAAGCGGGCTTTTCTCCTCCTTGAGCGTCTGTGTGAGCTTTGCGATTTTGCCGAACTCGGTTTGCATCGCAGTTGCGACAACAACGGCCTTTGCCGTGCCGCTGGCGACACTTGTCCCTGCGAACACGAGGTTTGGCACCTCGGCGCGGGAGAGATCCTCGCGCAGCACCGCCTCGTATGTTTTTCGTACGGGGTTGGATTCGCCGGTGAGCGTGCTCTGGTTCACCTGAAAGTCGCTGGTTTCAATCAGGCGCGCATCGGCAGAGATCTTGTCCCCCTCGGAAAGTAGCATGACATCGCCCGGCACAAGGTCTTCCGCAAGAATGCGATCCTCCGCGCCGTTTCGAATGACGCGCGCATAGGAGGGCAGCATGTTGCGCAAAGCCTCGGTGGCCTTTCCTGCGCGGAACTCCTGCCAGAAGCTGAAGACGCCGTTGATGACGTTGACGAGCCAAATGGCAACCGCAAGCTCTACCATATCGGCAAAGAACGCGATAATACCGCCAATCCATAGCAGAATTGCCATGAGGCTGATGAAGTTGCCCAAAAAAGTGAGAATGACCGGCTTCCCCTTCTTCTCGGTGATGACGTTCTTGCCGTATTTCTGGCATGCGTCCTGCACCTCGTCGCTGGTTAATCCGCCCACTCTTGATTTCATCTCCCGGCAGACATCTTCGGCTGCCAGTTTCTGAATCGATTGTATCAGAGGATCCAATGTTTCAGTTTTATTTTCCATAGTGTTTGCATGCACGCCGCTGCGTTACAGTCAACAGGGTGCTTCCCCCATTTGGCATGGACGCGAGTGTTTGCAGACGTTCCGTTCCCCCCATCTTTGATATACGCTTGGAACCGATACACAATCATATTCTTTTTATGTAGGAAATCCAATCTATTTTTTGATGCAGACATATATCAAAAAAAGTATGCTCCTACCGCTGATTTGAGAACAAAATCATATATAAATAGTTTGTTTTAACGAGGCATATTTGGATTTTTGGGAATAATTCCTGACAATTTATCCGGGGTGTTGCTGGAAACCATTTAAAATAGTGAAAGCCTCGAACAGGTCTGTTCGAGGCTTATCATGCAATTCTCGATTATTCAGGCAAAACTTCGTCCTTAATCGCGAATACAAACTCGCAGCTTGCAACCTTTTTCCCGCGCACACTGACAATGCCGGAGCCGATGCCGACCGCGCCGTTGACCGAATCGATGCGGGATTCGAGCTCCAGCAAGTCCCCCGGCACGACGGGCGCATAGAACCGTGCCTGCGACAGTTTGCCGAGAAACGCGAGCTTGCCGCGCATTTCATCCAACGTTAAAAGCGCGATGCCGCCCGCCTGCGCCATCGCCTCGACAATCAACACCCCAGGCATCACCTTGGTCTTTTCAAAGTGTCCCTGAAAGTACCACTCGTTTCCGGAGACCGCTTTTACGCCCTTGGCGGACACGCCGGGAACCAGCTCATCCACACGATCCACCATTAAAAACGGCTCGCGATGCGGTAAAATCTGCTTGATGCGTTCAATTCCAAAGCTCTCCACGACCGCTCTTACCTCCCGCCGCGTTTGAGCACAAGGCAGCTATTATGCCCGCCAAAGCCAAACGAATTGGACAGCGCATAGTCGCTGTTGAGCGGTTGCGCGGTTTCCTTGACATAGTTGAGTCGGCAGACCTCGTCCTCCTCGCTTAACCCGATGGTGGGCGGCGCGATGCCTTCGTTGAGCGCGAGCAGGGAAAGCACCGCCTCAAACGCACCCGCTGCGCCGAGCATATGCCCCGTCATGGACTTGGTGGAACTCACGAGCAGTTTGCCCGCGTGTTCACCAAAGCAGGACTCGATTGCCGCGCTTTCGGTTGCGTCGTTGAGCGGCGTGCTCGTTCCGTGTGCGTTGATATAACCAATCTCCTCCTTGCGAATGCCCGCGTCACGGATGGCCTCCGCCATTGCGCGGGCGGCCTGCTTGCCCTCCGGCTGGGGCGCGGTGATGTGGTGCGCGTCGCAGGTCTGCGCATATCCCGCGAGAACGCCAAGCGGCTTTGCCCCGCGTTTCTTGACGCTCTCCTCACTTTCGAGCAGCAAAAACGCTGCGCCTTCGCCCATGACAAAGCCGGAGCGTTCACGGTCAAAGGGGATGCTCGCACGGTTTAAATCGTCGCTCTCGGTCAGCGCGCCCATCTGATGGAACCCCTGCACGGCAAGCTCGTTCATGACGGATTCCGCCCCGCCGACGAGCATCGCATCCGCGCGCCCTTCGCGCACGGCATAGTACGCATGCCCGATGGCATCCGCGCCGGAGGCGCAGGCGGTTACGATGGAGTAACACGCGCCGGTAAGACCGTAACGAATCGCGATCAGTCCGGCGGTGGTGTTGATGATGGTCTTGGG
>JAEWYV010000072.1 GCA_023458615.1 Bacillota bacterium | reverse complement strand
ATTGGCTTTGGTTGTATGGCATCCGACCGGAGATTTCCGAGGTGCTCTACGATGGAAACCAGCTCATCTGGAACACCAATCTATATACCGATAACGTATATGTGCGCGAATTTATGGAGTGCTACGGCATGCACTCCGATAGCAAATTTGCCGTCGATGCGTTGGTCGAAGGTTGTACCTATACCGTTGAAGGTGATCCGACCGTATATCAAATGTATTCCAGTGGCGGTGGAATCACGCCGATCTATACTCAGCAGGAGCTTGCCAAAGCGGATCACGTGGTTCTATACACGGAGCTTATGCTGGATAAGGATCAACCCTTGCCCAGTGGTATACTGACCGTCACGCAACAGATTGTGATCTTTGTGGTCAAAGGCGATATCGGTCAATCCCCAGTGGGTTTTATATATCATACCTTCACCATTGACACCACAAAGGGGAATATGCCCGCAGCAGAAAGCACAGAAACGATAATTCCGCTTTCAGGCGAAGTTTATCTGTCGGTCACTCATGCGCAAACTTCTCCGGACGGGACTCTGACCAACTGGGTATTATCAACCGAGAGGGTCTCTTTGAACGATGTCAAGTTGAAAGTAAAATTTGAATATCTTCCAACAGGAGTTACAGTGTTTCTCTCTGTCGCTGAGAAACCTGCTTATTGGACAGACGACATGACCCAAGGATTACTCATGTTGACAGAAAAAGACGCGAATGGAAATTATCAGATGCCGGGATTAGCACTTGATCTCTATATCGATGGAGCTCTTGCCAGCGGCACATCAATTCCGGGAAGTTATTCAAAAGGAGAGCTCGCATGCATTCTGCCAGTATTCCCCGATCAATACTCAGCTCTAAAATCCGTCGTTATGAAGCTCAGCCTCTACCATTATGTTACGCTGTGCGGAACGAACCAGCTCGTCGGAGAGGCGCTTTATCTTCCTCTAAATAACAATGTTGATCTTAAGTCGAACGTTGACGGCGATTCCTTAATCGAAATCCCCGTCCCCCTTCCCTAACCTCCCAAAACAAACGCAGGGTGCCGCGATGAAACGACACCCTGTTTCTATTATCCTGTTTTAGCTCCAAAGCTCCCGCATGCGCTTGACCTCTTCGTTGACGATGTATTCGTCATAGTTCTCGCGCTTGTCGATCACGCCGCCGGGGAGAATCTCCATGATGCGGTTGGCAACCGTGGTCGTCACCTGATGGTCGTGCGAGGTGAACAGCATCACGCCCGTGAACTCCGTCATCCCCTCGTTGAGCGCCGTAATCGCCTCTAGGTCGAGGTGGTTGGTCGGCTCGTCGAGCAGGAGCACATTCGCGCCGGAAAGCATCATCTTTGCAAGCATACAGCGGTTTTTCTCGCCGCCGGAGAGTACACGCGCTTCCTTGAGCGCCTCCTCGCCGGAGAAGAGCAGCCGCCCGAGCCAACCACGGATCGTGGTTTCATACTGATCCTTGGAGAACTGCCTGAGCCAATCCACCAGAGAATAGGTTACCCCGTCAAAATAGGAGGAGTTGTCGCTCGGCAAATACGCCTGTGTGGTGGTAACGCCCCACTTAAAGCTGCCAGAATCGGGCTCCATCTCCTCCATGAGAATCTGAAACAGCGTGGTGCGCGCGAGTTCATCCTCGCCCACAAACGCGACCTTATCCCCACCGCAGATGACGAAGCTAACGTTGTTGAGCACCTTTCGTCCGCCGATGGTCTTCGTCAACCCATTAACGGCGAGAACATCGTTGCCAACCTCACGATCCGGCTTAAAGTGAATGAACGGATATCGGCGCGAGGATGGCGCAAAGTTGCCCATGTCGAGGTTATCCAGCATCTTCTTGCGCGAGGTTGCCTGGCGGCTCTTGGAGGCATTGGCGCTGAATCGCATGATAAACTCCTGCAATTCCTTTGCCTTCTGCTCGTTCTGCTTGCGCTTGTCCTTCTCCTGTCGCGCGGCAAGCTGGGTATACTCATACCAGAAATCATAGTTGCCGACATACATCTGAATCTTGCCGTAATCGATGTCTACGATATGCGTGCAGACCTTGTTCAAAAAGTGTCTGTCATGGGAGACAACGATGACGGTATTCGGAAAATCGAGTAAAAACTCTTCCAGCCAGCGGATGGCGTAGATGTCGAGATTATTCGTCGGCTCGTCCAGCAGCAGGATATCCGGCTTTGCAAACAGCGCCTGCGCCAGCAGCACCTTGACCTTATTCGGGCCGTCCAACTCTGCCATCGGCAGCGTCTGCAGCGCGGCGGGTACGCCAAGACCGTTGAGCAAAATTTCTACATTCGACTCCGCACTCCAGCCGTCCCGCTCGGCAAATTCGCCCTCGAGCTCTGCCAGCGCGATGCCGTCCGCATCGTCAAAATCCGGCTTGGCGTAGAGCACTTCCTTTTGCTGCATAATCTCATACAGCCGCTCATACCCCATGATGACCGTCTCCATAACGGAATACTGGTCAAAGGCATAGTGATCCTGCCGCAATACCGCAATACGCTCGCCGGGGGTAACGACGATTTCGCCCTTGTTCGGTTCGATTTCGCCGGAGAGTATTTTGAGAAACGTGGATTTCCCCGTTCCGTTTGCGCCGATGAGACCGTAGCAGTTGCCATTGGTAAACTGAACATCGACATGCTCAAACAGCGGCCTGCCGCCGTATTGTAGGGCTATGTTGTGTGCGCTAATCATGAATCCTATACCTGCTTTCCTGTAAAACAACCGATATCATACCATATCGGGCAAAGATTGCCTAGTGTTATCTAGTGTATCTCGATTTATATGGTTTATAGATAGAGTGTCTCGATGAGTTGCGTCCCGAAATTTGTACGAAAGATCTTCTCCCGCACCGAGCGGATCGCATCTATGCTCATCTCATCTTCATATGCATTCACGAGGAAGTCCGCCTCGAGCAAAATTTGATAGTCCAGTCCTTGAATGTTGGTGTAGGTATGATGATGCGCAATCAACCAGCAAACGCGCTCCATGAGCGCCTGCCCGGCCCCAAGAGAACGGAGCAATTCCTCAGCCTCTGGAGGTCCCTCAATCTGCTGCTGTTCGCCGGAACAGCTTCCGTATTTTCGCTCGCTGTTGCGTATGCCGATGTCGTGCGTCAGGGCGGCTATCTCCAATATTTCCTGTGTTGCGCCGTCCAGTCCTTCTGCCTCGCCAATCGCTTTGGCAAAGCAAAAGACCTTCATCAAGTGATTGATCCGCCGCGCATCGCCTGCGTTATAGGCGATCATTTCGCGTAAAACATCTCCCGTTAGCATCTATCTTCCCCCAGCATATCTTTTTGTTATTGTAGCACGTTTCTTAAAAAAGTCGCTTCATTTCCCAACGAAATAACCGTTTGCCAGCATAAAACGAGAGGCGCAGCACGAATGCGCGCCTCCCGTATTCTGTTTGAGTGTCCGTTATGCCTGCGGCTTTTGTTTTATGCCAAGCACGGTCAGAATGGCCTGTACGGCGGTAATACCACCCATAAGGATCGTCCAGCGGTCGACAAGCGCCATCTGGTTGGCCATGTTTTGCGTAAGCAGGAATGCGAGAATTGCGCCAATCGCAGGAACGAGCGTCGAGAACCGTGTCACTGTACGCTTCTTGTTCTTCGTTCCATCCTGCTCTTTGCTCTTTTTGAGCAGCCCGCCAATCATAGCACCGGAAGCGAGCGCCGTCACAATCGTGAGAAGCAAGTTCAGCAATGCCCATGTCTGTGTTGGTGCAGCTAGCGGAACTTCCGGCTCCACAATGTTCTCCAGAACGTTGCTCGCGCGGGACATGGTTCCATAGATCGTCGCCCCACCAACCGGCACTCTTGCAGGTACCGCAGTCGTCCAGCCGTCAAACACATAGCCATCCTCCGCCGGATCGTCCGGAATCGGCATTGCAGCATTGTAGGCCAGATTGTCATAGACTGCGTACGGCGTTGTGCCGTCAAGTCCACTCGTCGTTCCACCCGTGACCACATAGCGCACGGTGTAGAACTCCTGTCGCCACTGCGCATAGAGTGTAACGGGGTTATCCGGCATCTCAAAGACATCGCCCGGTGCATAGACCACGCCGCTGTTGACTCCCGTGCCCCAGCCTAAGAACGTATAGCCCGTGCGGCGGAAGCTATTGCCGTCCACCGTAACGTTGCCAAACGTGGGATAATATCCCTCGACGTAGGTCGCGCCAAGACCGCCATTGGCGGCATATTGCACTGGCGAGATGATGATCTGCCATACTGCGTAGAAGGTGACATCCTTGGCTGGCATCACGAATGTTCCACCTGCCGCAACCGTAGTTGTGGTGCCGTCGATGTCTGTTGTGCGCCAACCCATGAAGTTGTAGCCAGCGCGTGCCGGAACCTGCGCGGGCAGGGTTACCGTGGATGTATACGCGCTGTTTAGAATAGACCCCGGCATATTGGTGACCGCGTCTACCGTGTTGTCGTCAAACGCGGTGTCAAACACATCCAGCGTCCAAACCGCGAGCAGATCGTAATTGCGATCGATCGGGGAGATCGTTGCGCCAAGCGCAATTGTCGCACCTGTATTGCGATCCTGCCAGCCGGTGAGCACATATCCCGTGCGGGTAATTCCGGTTGCGTCGGCAACTGTTGCGCTGCCGAGATAGTCATACCATGCCGTCACGGGAATGCCGAGTACGACGTCCGCCGTGTTCGGACTATAGGTCACACGCGGACGAACCGTCAGTGTGCCCTCGGCGGTCTGGATATCGTAGTTATCCGCCAGCGTACCCGTGAGAAGCGCCGGAATCACGATGGTGTTTTTCGTTGTGCCCGGATCGGTGATCGATCCGCTTGCCACAGGTGCGGTCGCAAACCCTTCATCGGGCGCAAATCCGTCTCCGCTGGGAATAACGAGCGTGTTGGTCAGCGGCAATGCGTCGTAGTCCTTGCTCTCCGATTCGGAGGTGAGCAAGATTGTCCGCTTGGCAAGCGTGATCGCCGCGCTGTCAAACGCCGTTACGTAATTCGAGTTGACCGCCGCTACATAGACCGTCTTGCTGTCCGCGACGTTCAGAATTGTGGGATTCGCTTCGGAGTATTTCGTCAGGTCGGTCCCGCCCTCGGTACTGTAATACAACTTTGTGCCAACTTCGTCGCTCGGCGTCGCCGATATTTGCCGCGCGGTTCCATCATACAGCCCGCTATAGCCTGTCGCGGTCACGGTTAGATCATCCGAGGCGGTGATGGTGAGTTTACCCTCGCTCTTGCCGATGTTATAGTTGCCCGGAAGCGTGTTGTCCTTCAACGCGGGTATAACAATCGTGTTGGTGGTTTCGCCGACATCGATAATCGATCCACTCGCCTGAGGCGTGGTTGCAAATCCCTCGCCGGGCGCAAAGTCGTCGCCGGAGAACGTGATATCCGGTCTCACCAACGCTGTTTTGTCATACTCTTTGCTTGCGCTTTCCGAGATCAGCGTGATCGAACGTTTCGCAAGTGTGATTGCCGCGCTGTCAAACGCCGTCTCATAGTTCGGGTTGACCGCCGCGACGTAGATTGTCTTGCTGTCCGCGACGTTTAGAATCGTGGGATTCGCTTCGGAGTATTTCGTCAGGTCGGTTCCGCCCTCGGTACTGTAATACAGCTTTGTACCCACTTTGTCGCTCGGTGTTGCCGAGACCTGCCGCGCGGATCCGTCATACAGCCCGTTATAGCCGGTCGCAGTGACGGTCAGGTTATCCGAGAGTGTAATTGCAAGCGTTCCCTCGGTTTTATCAATCGTGTAGTTGCCCGGAAGCGTGTTGTCCTTCAACGCGGGGATATCGATTGTATTGGTCACGCTGCCCACATTGATAATGGAGCCGCTCGCCACAGGCGTTGTTACAAAGCCTTCGTTCGGCGCGAAGCCATCGCCGGATGGGGTTACGGTCGGACGTTCCAGCGCGAGCGTGTCATATTCCTTGCTCGCGGATTCGGACGTGAGCAGAATCGTGCGTTTGGAGAGCGTAACCGTTGCTGAGCCGAAGGACGTTTCGTAGTTGGGGTTGACCGCCGCCACATAGATGGTCTTGCTGTCGGCCACGTTCTTCACGCTTGGCTTCACACTCGTATATGCGGAGAGATCCTCGCCGCCCGTGAGGCTATAGCGCAGTTCTGTGCCCGCAGTGATGTTTGCGCTTGCGCCAATGGTATGCTCTGCGCCATCATATTTACCTGTGTACGGCGTTGCCGTCACCAGCAATGCAGAAGACTTCGTTATCGTTAACGTTCCTTCCGTCTTCGTGATGGTGTAGTTGTTTGCGTCCGTATTGGAGCGCAGCGCCGGAACCTGAATTGTGTTGGGGGTTGACCCGACGTTCGTGATTGTGCCCGTCGTAAACGGAATTCCGCTGAACCCTTGCAGCAGAACGAATCCGTCTCCGCCGCTTGTTACACCCGGCTTGGTCAGCGGCGTTCCATTATAGGTCTTGCTTGCGTCGTCGGAGGTCAGGGTAATCTCGCGGCGCGTAATGGTGAACGAAGCCGACGTATAGGCCGTTTCATAATTGGGATTAACAGCCGCAATATAGACGGTTCTGCTGTCTGCAACATCGCGGGCAGTTGGCGGAATCAGCGAATAGCCGCCGGGATATGCGCCACCCGTGGTACTGTAGTAAATCAGCGTTCCAAGCACCACACTCGGCAGAGGCAGCAGAATATGCGGCAAACCGTCATACTTCTCGTTGTACGAATCCGCGGATACGGCCAGCGCCTTGGACTTGGTCACGGTCAGTGTTCCGTTCCCTGGAGTAAACGCGTAGTTTTGCGAACTTAAGCCGCTGATATCCGGGCGGATCGAATAGGACCCGACGGAAAGCGTATTGTTTACCGTCACAGGAAGGATGCTGAGCGTATATTGGTAGCTCACGCTGCCGGAGATGGTAACGCTTTCCACGGTTTCTCCGTTGACAAACCCGGTGTAAACCACTGCCTCAGCAGGAGTCAGTGTTCCCGTGTCGCCGTAGGTCATGGTGCGGTTAACCGCAGTTGCGGTCAGAACCGCTTTGTTAACGGTCAGCGTCCCTTCAATCGTCCGGATCTGATAGTTTTCATCAAGCGTGTTTTTCTTGAGCGCGGGAATGACAATGGTGTTTGCTGTGCTTCCCGCGTTGGTGATGGTGCCGCTTGCGACGACTGTTTCAGCGAATCCTTCGCCAGAAACAAACCCGTTACCGGACTGCGTGACCGAAGCATTGGTCAGCGGTTTCCCGTCATAGGTCTTGCCTGCGTTTGCAG
>JAEWYV010000071.1 GCA_023458615.1 Bacillota bacterium | reverse complement strand
GTTTACCATGTTTGGTCAGCAGGACGGCTGGGGCGATGTGGACGATGCGGAGTCCATCCGCGCCATTCGCCGCGCGGTGGATCTCGGCGTCACGCTGTTTGACACGGCGGACGCCTACGGCACGGGGTATAGCGAGGAAATACTGGGGCAGGCGCTTGCAGGCATTCGCCAGCATGTTGTCCTTGCCACCAAAGGCGGATTTGTCTATGACCGCGAAACGCGTTCCCTCACGGGGCAGGATTGGTCACCGGCATATATCCGCCGCGCGCTGGAAGCCTCACTCAACCGCCTTGGCACGGATTATGTAGATCTCTATCAGCTGCATACGGGCACCATTCCAGACGAGGCCGTCGAACCCGTGTTTGACGAGATGGAGCGGTTCAAGCAGGAAGGCAAATTGCTGACATACGGTTGGAGCACCTACACGCGCGAAAACGTGGAGTCATTCGCAGAAAAAACGCGCGGGGACGTGATACAAACCAAGGCGAATCTCTTTAGCTACGATGTGGATGTCGCACTGGCCTGCGAAATGCACGGCTTTGCCTGCCTCAACAACAGTCCACTTGCAATGGGCTTCCTCTCCGGCAAGTTTTCGCAGGAGACGCGTTTTGCGCAAAACGACGTCCGCGCCTCTGCCTTTGACTGGACGGAGTATTTTGAAGGCGGAAAACCGAAAGCGGCGTTTCTTAAGCGAATGGCACGTGTACGCGAGGTGCTGGAGAGCGACGGACGCACACCGGCGCAGGGCGCACTCGCATGGCTCTGGGCAAAGAGCGCAGTGAATATCCCGATTCCGGGATTTAAGTCGGTTTCTCAAGCGGAGGAAAACGCACGCGCCATGCAGTTTGGTCCGCTGAGCGAAGCGCAACTGCGGCAGATTGATGCGCTGCTCTATACTGATACATTCGCTTCTAACTAACCCGCGCGAAAAAATCTTGCCTAATATGCGCCTAAACCCCTATAATATCCCTCATGAAACGAGTATTGGGCAGCATCCGCCGGGCAGACGAGCGGTATCACATGATCGAAGAAGGGGACAAGATCTGCATCGGTGTCTCCGGCGGCAAGGACTCCCTGTTATTGATGGAGGCTTTAAAGCTCTACCAGAAATTTTCCAAGACCCAGTTTGAGGTGATCGCCGTCATGCTGGATCTTGGCTTAAAGCAGCAGGATGTCTCACGCATACATACGTTTGCCGAGCGCATCGGCATTGAGTTCCATGTAGAATACACCGACATTGGCAAGGTCGTGTTTGAGTATCGCGAGGAGCGCAGCCCCTGCGCGCTCTGCGCAAAACTCCGGCGCGGCGCACTGAATACCTTTGCCGTGAACCACGGCTGCAACAAGGTAGCGCTAGGGCATAACCGCGAGGATGTGATTGAGACATTCTTCATGAGCATGCTTTATGAGGGACGCATCAACACCTTTGCGCCCGTGACCTATCTGTCCCGCCGGGATGTAACCGTAATTCGCCCGCTAATCTTTTTGCCGGAGAAGCACGCGCTCTCCGTTGCCCGCGCGCGGGAGTTGCCGATTTTGCCGCCCAACTGCGACGTGGCCGGGCACACCAAGCGCGAGGAGGCAAAGCAGCTCATTCAGCACATGGCAGGGTTGGTGCCGGATTTTGAAGAGAAGTTCATGCATGCGCTCTCCACAACGGAGACCTACGGTCTATGGGATCGTATGCGCCTCAAGGGTAACGAGATGCACAAACGATAGTTTATTGAATAGAGCGTCCCTGTGGGACGCTCTATTCAATTGGGGTTTGGGATCGTACGCGCCTTAAGGGCAACGAGATACATAAGAGCTAGAACTCAATATTCCCCTCGTTGCTTTTTCCGAATCTTATAAGAACAAGAGAGCTGGTTGCTACGCAACCAGCTCTCCATTTTTACTCCCTTTACAGGCTTCTTAGCAGCCGCAGATAGAACTGCACGGTTTTGGCAACCTTCGCCGTTGGGATGCGCTCGTCGTGTCCGTGAATGCCGCCGCGCTCCTCTTTGGTCAGCTCCATCGCGGAGAAGCGGTAAACATAGTCCGAAATCGCGCAGTAATGCCGCGAATCGGATGCGGCAAACATCAGATACGGCGAAATCTCCGTATCCGGCCAGGTTGCGGCGATCGCCGCAGTGAGCTTCTCCCAACCATAGCCCTTGGTTTCGGAAATCTTGCTCGGATCGGTTCCGTGCATGATGCTCGCCTGAATGCCCGCATCATCGAGCCTTCCCTTGAGGGAAGCGAGTGTCCCCTCGCAGCTTTCGCCGCTGATGAGACGCAGGTTTGCAACCATTCTTGCCCGCGGCGGCAGCACATTGCTGGCCTTGCTCCCCTCCGCCATGGTAAACGCGCAGGTGGTGCGCATCATGGCGTTGAGTTCGCCGCCGGATTTTTTGCACATCGCATCCAACAGCGGCAGGAAGCACCAGAGGTTTGCGAATATGAGTTTATAGGCGAACGAAGACTTACGCCCGAGCGTATCAAACATCTCCGCAACGGGCTTTGTCAGCGTCACCGGAAACGGCTTGTTCTCAATGCGCACCACCGCACGGGCAAGCCTGCCGATGCCGGTGTGCGGCGGCGGCGACGAGGCGTGTCCGCCCGCACCCTCAATGACAAACTGCGCGTCCATGAGCCCCTTTTCCGCAATGCCGACCAGCGCGCAGGGTTGCTGAACGCCGGGGAATATCCCCTGAACCACCGCGCCGCCCTCGTCCACCACGATGGCGGGCGAAATGCCGCGCGCACGCAGGGTTTCCACGATGACAGGTTGCGATTTGCCCGCGACCTCTTCGTCCCCCGCAAAGGCAAAATACATGTCGTTTTCCGGCACGAAGCCGCCCTTGAGCAGCGTCTCCGCCGCCTCCAGGGTGCCAAGCAATGTGGTCTTCGTGTCCAGCGTGCCGCGTCCCCAGAGAACGCCGTTTTCCACCAAGCCGTCAAACGCAGGCTTTGTCCACTGCTCCTCGTTGACGGGCACCACATCGTAATGCGACATGAACACGGCGGGTTTCTCCGCGCTCTTTCCCTTCAGGGAAAAGAGCACGCCGCTTACGCCGAGTTCTTCATAGGTGCATTTTTCAAACACCGTCGGATAGAACTTTTTGAGCAACGCGCGGAATTTTGCAAACTCCGCCTTGTCAATCCGCTCATCCTCATAATAGGAAATCGTTTTGCAGCGAATCATCTCAGAAAGGTGATCGATCGCCGCCTGCTCGTCCACAACGGCTTCGCTGGCCGCAACCTTTGCAGTCACCTTTGGCCTGAACAGCAGTGCCCGAATGACAATCACCGCGAGAAACGCAACAATCAGCGCGCATAACGCGAGCCAGAAATAGGTCATGTCCTAAATCCTCCCTTGCTTTCCCCGAATCGGGGCGCAACATTTTTGATCCATATACTACCGATAGTATACTACCGAAATCCCCTAATGATCGGATGAATTTCGGCTTTTGTGAATCAAAGTAGATTCTTTTTATAAAGAACGCGCGCGGCACCAATCGCGATCAGCGCACCGACGGGAACCAGAATCCCAACCGCGCTCGCCAGCGACGGTACGAAGAGAAACAGCGCAACCATCACCACGATTGGCGCAACCGCGATCTTCCAGTTCTTGGAAACGAACACCACACCCAGCGCGCCAAAGAGCGCGGGCAGGATGTTGTCAAAGGCGGGTTTGAGCGTCTGGCTCGCAAGAAACGGCGCAATCTGGGAGAGCAGCAGCACGCCCGCGGCGATGATCACCGTGGTGACAATGGAGCTCGTCGCAATTGCTATGGTGGAGACGACCTCGCCCTCCTCACTGCTTGCGGAGACGCCCGCACGATCCATTGCGTTTAATGCACAGGGCACCTTGAGGTTTGCAAGATTACCTGTTACAAACCCGAGATAGGAACCACCCGTGCCGAGCATTGGCACGTAGGTGAACACCTCGATCACACCGACCGTCCAGAAGATCGGCGCGACGCTTAAAAACCCCTTCATCACGCCGCCAACGGGAGGCCAGGCGCTATAGTAGATGCAGATTGCAACCGGCACGGCGACAAGCATCGCCAGCGCACCGAGAATCCAAACTCTGCCCATACGGTGTACACTATCGCGGTAACTTAGTTCTTGTTTCATATGCGTCTTCTCCCCTTTCTCAACCGATGATGGACTGAACGAGCGATGTGATCGGAATCGACAGCGCCATACCGCCCAAGAGGCTGATCGGCAGCGCGTAATCCTCTATCCATCTCGCTTGAAAGACCTTGCGAATCAGGCCACAGATGATCATTAACAGCGCGCTGGCAAGCAGCACAAACACGGGAATCCAGCCCACAAGCCCCTCATGCACATGCGCGAACACAAGGCCAAGAAACGCGGAGATCATGCCGAGGAACAGCCCAGAGAGAAAAATTTCTCCCCATTTGGAGTCCTTGGTTTTGATGTTGGAAACGCCGTTTTCAATTTTTTTGCTCAGCAGCGGAACGAGAACCAAACCCGGAATGATGCCAAGCGTCATCACCCACGCGATGGTTGCAAAGATCTTTGGATCGGTAATGGTCTCGGAAAGCGAAGACCCAACCGCGTTTGCCGCCGCCGCTGCCGCCGTCGTCTCATAGGTCAGCGAACCGATGACCGAAAGCCGCAGCCAGGGGAGCGGAAAGCCGAGCGCCTTGCTCAGCGCGATGACGCCGAGCAAAATTGCCACCGCAGGCGCGATAGAGAAAATTGCCGAGGTGCTGACGGTCTTGAGCAGGGCCTTTTTTTCCATGCCCAGCTGCAAACCACGCTTCCACGCCTTTGCTAAGAATACGACGGATTGCAGAATCACAAATGCGATGACAATCGAAACAACCGCATACATGAATCCGCTGTTTGCGTTAAATTCCATCCCGTTTCTCCCTTCAGATGATTCCCAAATGCTTCCCATTCGGAAAATCATATATGAAGTTATTATACCAGAATTGCATGATTATTCAATTGAATCGTGATTTTTGTGTTGAGATAGCAACAGTATGTTGCTTAGATCAATTGATACAAAAAAGGGTAAACGCCGCTTCGCGTCTACCCTATGATTTGGTACTTCCGTTTAGTTGACGTGATCCACGTCGTCATTGTCTCCATAGCCCATGAACTCGCGCGCGCCGATGCGCTTCTCGTCGCGTTCATGCTCTACCATGTCCGAAAGCATCTCTTTGACCTTTTTCGCGTTTTTGATGCGCTTGATCTCCACCTCCGGAGATGTTTTATCCGCCGTATTCAGGCGAATGGACCCCAATCCCCAGATACGCTGGTGCAGCGGTCGCTGCAAGGTGATATCCAGAACACGATAGAGGCGAATTTCATCCTCCTTGCGGCTGATGAACCCTGTATCGATGATCAGCTTTTCCTCCGTCAGCGAGTATCGCGTAAACGTCCAAGGCAAGCCGAAGATAATGCGTTTGCGATCCTTCCAAACGACGTCTGCCATAGTACGACCTCCGTATATTTGATGGTGGAATTATACCATACTGCGCTGCTGCTGAATAGCGAATCTTGTGACGTACTTACACTCGATCCAAATTCGTCTCCCAAAACGTAAAAACCGCCCGCGAATTGATCATTCGGGGTGGTTTTCGTTTTCGCTCCGCTTGAACAGCCCGCATGCTACGGAATCGTCAGCCGTTACATTGTAACAAACGGGCAAATGGAATGCAAGTCAATTTCTTTCGATTCCTCATATGCTATGCAGCAACCATCAGTATTGGGAGGAAACTCCATCAATATAGAGCTATCTCGGCTTTGATTGCTAGCGAAACATCGCATTCTTCTTGATGATGACGGTCTTAAACCTCCAGTTATGCGCCTGGGCCGCCGCCATGACGGACTTTGGGATCGCGCCGAGGTCAAAGTTATACTCAAACACCTTGCCCTCCGGACCATACTGGATGCTCTTCACCTTGCGAAAGAGCGTGCTGCCGCTTTGCATGCTGGTTTCTCCGCTCATGCCAAAGGAGATTCCGCTGCTGGTCTCGGTTGTTTTTTCATACATCTTGACGGTATTCTCCGCCTCGTCCAGCAGAATGAGCGCCTCATAATGAATCTTCTTTTTTCCAGTGGAGAAGCCTGCGTCGATCAGTTCGGTATCGACAGATAGGTCGGTCTGTCCGCCCCGCACGGGCCGGATTCCCATTGTAGTGAGTTGAGATTCAATCTCCTGTAATACATCCTGTTTCATATGGCTCTCTCTCCTTATGCACAGATGATTTGTTGATTTCATCATACATCCAGACATGGTAAAAAATCAATTGAAACGCGAGCGCGCCGCATTCCTGCGGCGCGCTTTATAAATCCCGTATTGATTAGATAAACAAGTTGACGTTGCTCTCCTCTGCGTCGCCAAGATATGCCCCGACGCCGCCGAGCTCCACGCCCGGAATGAGCTCCTCTTCCTTGATGCCCATGATGTCCATGCTCATGGTGCAGGCGACGATCTTGACGCCCGCCTTCATGGCCTTGGCAATCAGGGTTTCGAGCGAGTCCACGTTTTTCTGCCGCATGACCATCTTCATCATGGCCGTGCCCATGCCGCCCATATTGAGCTTGCTGAGCTTGAGTTTGCCGGTTCCACGCGGCATCATGCCGCCGAACATCGCCTCGATAAAGCTCTTTTGCACCTTCACCTTGCTGCCCTTACGCAGCACATTGAGTCCCCAGAAGGTGAAGAACATGGTGACCGGTCTGCCCATAGCTGCCGCGCCGTTGGCGATGATAAAACTCGCGAGCACACGATCGAGGTCGCCGCTAAAGACGATGATGGTCTTGCCATCGCCCGCCGGAGACTGCGGAATCTGCTGCGTCACCACCGCGCCCGTGCCCTTTTTCACAAGAGCAACATAGTCGTTGCCGCGGTGTTCATTGCTCAAGAGCGTATTGCCCGTTCTCCGCGCCCAGGCGACGATATCCCGCGCAAATCCGGGGTCGCTTGCGGACACCTCCATGACCTGCCCGTCCTTCATCTCCTTCATGGTTTCGAAGACCTTCATGATCGGACCCGGGCACTGCATGCCGCTGCAATCGATGCGCATGGCGGCGACGGGAATATTGGCGGTCTCCGCATGGCCGCTGTCGTGAACCGGTTCGTTCTTCGTATATGGCATGGGGTTGACCTCCTTATAATGCGTAGACTGATAGAAACGCGCGCCGCCCGGATAGACGGAGACGTTGGT
>JAEWYV010000070.1 GCA_023458615.1 Bacillota bacterium | reverse complement strand
ATATAAAGCTCGAATGTCTACTTTTTAATCACTCTTTATCTATATAAATATCATCCAACACATTCACATAAAGTTCTTTTGCCTACTTTTCTTTCAAGAAAAGTAGGTGATGCGGCTGAGTGGAGAGACGCGCAAACGCAGCATGCCTTCAATGCGTTCAAATGGAATGCTGCCAACGGTGTCGAGGCGGCTGTCATACATATCTTCGCGATTGTCCCCAAGCACGAAGACACTACCTGCAGGCACCTCTACCGGCGTCATATCGCCAAAGTAATTGACAACATAGCTGCTTTCATCCAGCGGAATGCTGTTGATGAACACATGCCCTTGCACAATTTCCACTGTCTCGCCGGGCATGCCGACAATTCGCTTGATAAAAAGCCCATCTGCGGTGGCAAAGAGCACCAGATCGCCGCGCTCCGGCATGCGGAAAAACTTCGCGAGTCGATCACAGAGCACTACCTCGCCGCTGGTGAGCGCGGGGGCCATGCTCTCGTCGACAATTCGCGTTGGAAACAGCCAAATAAAAAACACAAGGCACAGAATGGCAACCGTAACAAGCACGGAAAATAGCCATCCAAGACGCCTCGCGTTTCGATAGGTTCGCGCGCGCCCTTCGCTGCGGCGGCGCTTCAGTGTTTCACTCAATGATAGGTCACCCGGCTAAAGGTTTCAAATTCATCAAACGGATAGACAACGGCAACGACTCGCCCAACCAGCTTGGCATAGGGAATGCAGCCAACCGAAGGGTTCCGGCTGTCCTTGCTGCCGTTTCGGTTATCCCCAACCACAAACACCTCGCGCCGTCCAACTGTTACCGGATCCATATCCCCGATGATTTCGCCGGTCCAATAGGCGCTTTCGTCAAGCTGCTTGCCGTTGATGTAGATAACGCCACTCTGAATGGATACTGTCTCACCGGGGAGGCCGATGACGCGCTTGACGCAGCTCTCGGTATATCCCGGGTAGAAGCAGATCACGATATCGCCGCGAAGCGGATCGTTGAACCAATAGCTCATCTTTTCAACGAACATATCCTCGTTGTGCAGTAGCGTTGGCACCATTGAATCACCGTCTACACGGATGGGTTCTGCAATAAACGAGCGAATGGTGAGCGCAACAAGCACAACAACGATGATATACAAGAGAAATTCCACGTTCCGAAATGAACGGGAACCTCGCATGTTCTCATATTGATCCTCGGCGTGTTCGCGCAGATATCGAATTTGGCTCTGCGTAAAAGTTCTACGCTTCACTGGGTTGTTCCCGTCTTACCAAGATTTTTTTGCCCATCCGCACGAAGTCCGCACGATCGAGCATAACGATGCGTCCGCATTGAGCGCATTTAATCTTTACATCCGCCCCAACGCGGATAATGGTCCATTCGTTGGCGCCGCACGCATGCGGTTTTTTCATCAGCACCACGTCGCCAAGCCCAAATTCCGCAATCATTCCGTATCTTCCGCCAGATTCTGCGTGTAGCGATAGACATCATAGCTCGGTACGGCGGGCGGAATATAGCTGTATAGAATCTCAAGCAACTTCACGGGCGCTTCCTCCTGCAGGAGGTGTCCCGCGTTTCGCACGAGATAATAACGCCCGGCACGCAAAATGCTCTGAAAATAGACGCTGCCCGACGGCGGATGCCAGCGGTCGTTTTTACCCCAGAGGATGAGTACCTCATGCTCCACGGGGAGCAGTCCCTCCGCAATGAGTTCCTGATCATAGTTGCGCAGGGCATACATCAGCGCCTCACGTGCAAGCCCATCCGAAATCGGCTCGTAATACTGGCGCACCACATAATCGTCTATCAAAGCGGGGTCGGTTACGCACTCTTCCAGCAACTTTCGCACATTGCTTGCGGTATAGAGGTTTCGTGCAAAGGTGGCGATCAGCGGTTTTTGCAGATTGTGAATCAGTGCGGGCATCTGTTCGCTGATGCCGCCCGGCGCAATAGCAACACAGTTCGCAACGCGCTTGGGATAGAGCGTTAAGAAACGCATCATATACATTGCCCCGATGGAAAAGCCCACAACATGCGCGGACTTGATGCTCAGCACATCTAAAAATGCATTGAAGATAAAAGCAAATTCGTCGGCCGTGTATTGGAAGGTGTCCGGTCTGGATGAATATCCATGCCCCGGCAGGTCAATTGCGATGACGCGGTAGTTATCCGAAAGTTCCGCAAATACATTCCGCCAAGTGTAGAGCGACTGTCCCAGCGAATGGATAAGCAGAAGCGGCTCGCCGACGCCGGCTTCCAGATAGTGGATGCGCGCAATTTCCCCTTCCTCATCGTCTCCGGAAGCAGGCAAGGTGATTTCAACAAAGTCACCCACCTTTTCGGAGTTTATGAATAACTGACTGCGCAGCGATTCTCCCACGGGCAAATTTCCCCCGATTACTATATTCTTTCTTTATTGTAAACCCTAAAAAGTTCCAATGCAATCAAACGGGCTGTTTGTCACAGATTGTTAACCCATTCCCGTCGATTTTCGTCCATTTTAGCCGTTTTGTGGGGAAAAACTGCCTTTTTTACGTCTTATTGTGGTGATCTGTGCGATATCATATTATTTCTTCCGTGAGGAAATTTAAAAAATGACATTATTACGTCTCTTATCAGTAAATCAGCCTGTTTGCAATCACCTTACTTTAGCGTATATTCAGGGTTATTTTCCGCTTGCATAACGTTACTTTTTATACTGTTTTGTGTCATGCAGCAAGAAGCTTTTTTATCTCAAAACCGTGTTCTATACCATTTCTGACTGCGCGAAGGGGAAGAGAACGTCGGCTTGTAAAAAGGCTCCATTTTTGTTATGATGTTCTTTAATATAGGGGGTATATCACTATGGATCAATTGCAATCGATTTGGGCGGCAGCGCGAGAGAATATCCGTCCTCAAATGACGGGATTATCGTTTCACGCCTGGATCGACGTGATCGTCCCCCTGGCACTTCAAAAGAACATTTTAATTCTCGAAGTGCCAACGCCGGACATTCAAAAGACGCTGGATGATTTCTATTTTGAGAATCTGCGGGATGCGGTGAAATCCGCTAACGAAACCATTGTCGATATCAAGATCGTTCTGCCGGAGGATCGGGATATCTATATCAATCCGATCAGCTCCGAACCAATCAACGTATTCGCGCTAAATCCGAAGTATACCTTTGAAACATTCGTCGTCGGCGGAAGCAACCATTTTGCGCATGCCGCGGCGCTCGCCGTTGCGCAGAATCCGGCAGCTGCCTATAACCCGCTTTTTCTATATGGAGGCGTCGGTTTGGGCAAAACGCACTTAATGCACGCCATCGGCCACGCGGTGAAGGGAAACGACCCCGGCGCACGCGTTATGTATGTCACCAGCGAAACCTTCACCAACGAACTCATCACCGCTATTCAGATGGATAAGCGATTGGAGTTTCGAAAGCGCTATCGCAATGTCGACGTTCTCTTAATCGACGACGTTCAGTTTATCGCAAAAAAGCAATCCGTGCAGGAGGAGTTTTTTAACACCTTCAATACGCTGCATAATGCCAACAAGCAAATCATCATCAGTTCCGATCGTCCGCCAAAGGAAATCTCCAGTTTGGAGGAACGTTTGCGTTCCCGTTTTGAGTGGGGCTTGATTGCGGATATCCAACCACCGGATATTGAGACAAGAATCGCAATTTTACGCAATCGTGCGCGGTTGGACAATCTCGACGTGGATGATGAGATCATTCAGTTTATCGCGGAGCATGTGGTCAGCAACATTCGTGAACTCGAGGGCTCCCTCACCCGCGTGGTTGCCTATTCGCAGCTTCGTCGCAGACCGCTCACACTTGAACTCACCATTGAAGCGCTCAGAGATCTTTTACCGGATGTAAAGAAGAAGGAAGTTACGCCGCAGATGATTAAGAGCACGGTTGCTGAATACTATTCAATTCCTGTCGAGAGCCTGCTCTCCGAGCGTCGTGATCGTGAAATCGTTCTCCCAAGACAGCTTGCCATGTACCTTTGCCACGATATGCTGGGGATTCCCTATAAGCGCATCAGCACATTGTTTGATAAAAATGATCACACAACCGCCATCAATGCCTGTAAGCGTGTTGAAGAAATGATCGAGTCGGAAAGCTCTTTTGCATCCGTGATTGAGGACATAAAAAAGAGAATGATGTAGTCGCTTTTTTCCACATTTTGTGGAGACCCATTGTGGATGGAATGTGCATGATGTGGAGGACATGGAATGTGTGGATAACGATCGATCAATCCACCGGTTTCTCCACAGACCGTTCCACAACCAAATGCTTGGATTTATGCCAAAAACCAGCATTATCCACACGAGCCACATTCCACTACTACGACTGCTTCTGTATTACAGACTATCATAAACACTCTTTCTAGGCCGTACGTGTGGATAACTGGAATGAAAGTTGGAGTCTTGTGTCTATTCCTCTCTATGCTGATTGATTATTTTTTAATTCCGCCCGACTCATTCTGGTTTAATAAATATAACCAGAACATGCGTTACTAAATATAGAAAAAGATGAATGCTATCCTATAGATAAAAAAACTTCGCCGAACGCTGAGAAAGGAAGTTTGACCATGCATTTTTACATTGATTCAAAAGAACTCACAGAAGGTGTCCTTTCGGTTATTAAGGCGCTTCCCGTGCGCACAACGATGCCTATCCTTGAGGGCATCTATTTGGAGGCGACAAAGGAAGGCGTTAAGTTAAAGTGTTCGGACCTGATGCTCCAGAAGGAATGTCTGATCCCTGCAACAATCGAAGAAGAGGGTTTTGCCATTGTACCGGGTAAGCTCTTTTCTGAAATTGTTCGAAAAATGCCGGAGTCAATTGCAGAAGTGACGCTCAATAGCAAATCACTGGAGATTAGCTGCGGTCGAGCAAAGAGCAGCATCCAGTGTGTTGAGTCAACAGAAGAATTTCCCGAGATGCGCTTTACCGGCGAAACCTTTACGGTAAAGATGGATCGCACCGATTGCCGGGATATGATTAACACCACGGTGTTTGCAACGGCACAGGACGACAGCAAGCCGATCTTAACAGGTGTTTTAATGGAACTCGGTGAAGAAATCACCATTGTTGCCACCGATGCATTTCAGTTTGCAAAGAGATCCATGCCGCTAAAAAATCCTGTGCCGGAGCGCAACGTCGTTATTCCAGGAAAGTCAATGGTAGAGATTTCGCGCATGATGGACGAAACCGAGGCAGATGTTGAGCTGACATTTACAAAAACACACGTATGCGTCAA
>JAEWYV010000069.1 GCA_023458615.1 Bacillota bacterium | reverse complement strand
CATATTTCCTTGTGATGATTGTGTTCAATATGCTGCTTGCAGTATACGCTCTCTATATGCTAGGCATGGCGCTGGCATTCGACTGGTCTATTCTCAAAAGCGGAACCATGCAGGTCATTTTAGAAAGTGCACTGCAGCTACTGTTGTTCTTCTCACCTGTGATTCTTACCATCGTTCTCAACCGTCTTCTCTATCGTGCCTTTCGTGGACATGGACGCTTTCCGCGCGGAACCTGGTTTTTTGCGATGTTGTTGATTATTGTGGTTCAGGTTGCGACCGTTGCCCTGATCTTTGGATATGGGTATGTGGATGGCGTGAACGGGTTGAACATAGAATCGCTTACCGCGCGGATGCTGGACTGAACAGATCTCAACAAAGCGTTCCCGAGCATGCGCTGAAAAATTGAGATGTGCAGGGGATAAATCGCTCTCCTGCACATTATTCTTTTTTTGCATTCATTCACGCATTATGTTACAATGCTTTTACTATTACTTGACGGAGTTCCTGCATGAAACTACTTTTAAGCAACGACGACGGCGTCTTTGCCAGCGGAATTTACGCACTTGCGGCGGAGCTGAGCAAAACGCATGAGATAATGATTTCGGCTCCGGATCGGGAGCGCAGCGCGGTGAGCCGGGCGATGACTCTGATGGACCCGATTCGCGCAAAAAAGGTGCAATTGCATGGACTGGAGCAGATTTCCGCCTATGCTGTGAGCGGAACGCCGGTGGATTGCGTTCGGCTCGCGTTGGGAAACCTGTTTCCCGCACCGGACATGGTGATCTCCGGCATCAACCATGGCCCAAATCTAGGTACGGACACGCTCTACAGCGGCACGGTAGCCGCGGCACACGAGGCAGCGCTGCTTGGCTATCAGGCAATCGCGATCTCCGGTTTATCACATAAGTCGGAGTATCAGGATACCGCGGCGCGGATTGCGGCGCTGGCGGTTGCGTATGTGTCTCGTCATCCGCTCCAATTTGGTACGGTGCTGAATGTCAATGTCCCCGCGCTTCCATATGAAGCGATCAAGGGCGTTAAGGTGACGCCGCTCTGCGTGGAGCAGTACACATTGCCCTATGTCGAGCGGGAAGATCCCTTCGGTCGAAAGTATTACTGGACGCCGCGCGGATGCACCACCTGCTCGACGGATATGGATGTGGACGACCGTTGGGCGCGCGAAGGATATGTTACCCTCACGCCGCTGACTTACGATTTAACACAATATTCCCGCTTGAACGACATGAAGTCGCAGGACTTGAACTGGGCGGACTGACCACGCGACCTATAGGGACGCGCAAACACGATTCAGGAGGAACGAAGCGCAATGGACGCATTGTTTTCGATGATGGAAAAGCAGTATTCCACCTTTTCCAAAGGGCAGAGGCGGATTGCAGAATACATCTTCAATTCCTATGACGACGCGGCGTTTATGACGGCCGCAAAGCTTGGCGAACGGGTTGGCGTATCCGAATCCACGGTGGTTCGCTTTGCGTATATGCTCGGTCTAGACGGCTACCCTGCGTTGCAGGAAGCGCTGCAGGATTTGATCCGGCATCGTTTGACCAGCGTCCAGCGTATTCGTCTCGCGGCGAATATTCCCCAGCAGGATGTACTCAAAACCGTGCTTTCGTCGGATATGAACAACATCCGCGCTACGATCGATATGATCGATAATGAGAGCTTTGACGGCGCAATCAACGCCATTCTCCGCGCAAGGAGAATCTATGTGCTTGGCATTCGCAGCGCAATGTCGCTTGCGCAGTTTTTAACCTACTATTTGGATTATGTCTGCGATAACGTCATGTTTGTCAACGGCGCGGTGCAGGACATCCATGAGCGCATGTTGCGGGTGGACTCCACGGATGTCTGCTTTGGCATCAGCTTTCCGCGCTATAGCGCGCGTACCGTAGACGCGATGAAGTATGCAAAATCCAAGGGCGCGACATTGATTGCGCTCACGGATATGCCAACCTCGCCCGTTGCGCGCATCTCGGATTTTACGCTCTGCGCCCGGAGCGACATGGCCTCGTTTGCAGATTCCCTGGTGGCTCCGCTTTCCCTTATCAATGCGATTATCGTGGCAATCGGACATGCGCGCAAGGATGAAGCGTATCAGCATCTGACGCAGTTGGAAGAGGTTTGGCACGCGGAGGGCGTCTATCTCTCGGAAACGATCAAAGAGGAGCGTACATGATCGTCTTCATCATTGGCGGCGGCGCCGCAGGCATGATCGCTGCCGCAAATGCGGCACAGGCGGGGCATGCGGTTACACTATTTGAGCGAAATGAAAAGCTCGGAAAAAAACTTTACATTACAGGCAAGGGCCGCTGCAATGTGACCAATATTGCAGATCGCGATGCGTTTTTCGAGCATGTGCTGCGAAATCCACGCTTTCTGTACAGCGCATTTTCCCATTTTGACAACAAGGCGCTGATGGAGCGCATTGAACGGGCGGGCGTTCCGCTCAAGGTCGAACGCGGCGGGCGTGTGTTTCCGGAGTCGGATAAATCCAGCGACATTCTTCGCGCTATGGAGCGTATTGTGCGAGAGGCGGGTGTTACCATCCGGCTGAATTCGCATGTTGAAGCGATTTTGGTGCGGGATGGCGCAATCGACGGCATCCGTGTGGGCGGAGAATCGATTCACTGCGATGCGCTCGTTGTCGCCACTGGCGGCGTGTCGTATCCGCAGACGGGCTCGACCGGGGATGGCTACACCTTTGCGCGCGCGACCGGGCACAGAATAGAAGAGCCTGTCGCCTCGCTTGTGCCGCTTATCACACAGGAGACATGGCCTTGCTCGCTCGCTGGACTCACCCTGAAAAATGTGACACTCAGCGCAACGAAGAACGGCAAGCCGATTTTTTCAGAGATGGGCGAACTGCTGTTTACACACTTTGGCGTGAGCGGCCCGCTGGTTCTCTCGCTTTCCGGTGTGATAGCAGGCGCTCCGGCTGGTACGCGGATGCAGATCGATCTAAAACCGGCGCTCACACAGGAGCAGCTGGATGCCCGACTGGTGCGGGACTTGCAGGAAGGCGCGAAGCAGCAGGTGAAGACCGCGCTGCACGCGCTGTTGCCCCAGCGGCTGCTCGAAGTTGTGCTGGAACTGGCGCAGATTGACGGCGCTAAACCGGTTGGAGAATTCAACAAAGCCATGCGGCAGCGATTGGTTGACACGCTCAAGGCGCTACCGCTGACGGTCAGCGGTGCGCGTGGGCTGAATGAGGCGGTTGTTACGCGCGGCGGCGTTTCCGTGAAGGATGTAAACGCCTCCACAATGGAAAGCAAACTGATCAAGGGATTGTATTTCGCAGGCGAGGTATTGGATCTTGATGCGACAACAGGCGGATACAATCTGCAAATCGCCTGGTCCACGGGCGCATTGGCAGGGGACAGTATTTTTTAAGGGGCAAACAAACCATGGCAACCGAGCATCTCAACATCGCGATTGACGGCCCGTCCGGCGCGGGGAAATCTACGCTGGCAAAGGCGGTCGCAACAACGCTGAACATTCGATATCTCGATACAGGAGCAATGTATCGCGCAATGGCTTTGTTTGCTATGCGGCGCGGAGTCAGCGTCTCCGACGAGCCGGGGTTAAAAACAATATTGGACGACGCAGACATTCGTGTGCGCTATGATGAGCGCGGTCAACGTGTGCTCCTCGGCGAAGAGGATGTGACCGATCTTCTTCGTACGCAAGAACTCGCGATGGGTGCATCTACGGTCAGCGCGCATCCCTGCGTGCGGCAAAAGCTGGCGGAGTTGCAGCGTGAAGTGGGTCGAGCTTACGACGTGGTCATGGACGGGCGGGACATCACCACAAACGTCCTGCCGCACACCAAGCATAAGTTTTACGTGACCGCCTCGGCGGAGGTTCGCGCGGAGCGGAGGCTGAAAGAGCTGCGCGCGCGCGGCAATATGGACGAAACCTACGATAAGGTTTTGGCGGATATTCAACAGCGGGATCACAATGATAGCACGCGACCCTATATGCCGCTGAGAAAAACCGAGGACTCCATGCTGATCGACACAAGTAACATGACCATTGACGAGGCGCTGAAATGCCTTCTCGCCGCCATTTCGGAAAAGGAAGCGCATTGATTCATGTTGTATATCATCGTAAAAATCCTGCTTACCCCGTTTTTTTGGTTGCTCTATCGGCCGAAGGTTCTCAATCTCGGACGTTTGTTTTTTCGCGGGAAAGCGATTTTGATCTCCAACCATTTTTCTCTGGGTGATCCGATTCGGCTCGCGTTTGTTGCGCCGCGGCCCATACACTTTATGGCAAAGCAAGAGTTGTTTGATTCCAAACTGAAGCGCTTTTTCCTTACGCAGCTATTGGCGTTTCCGGTTTATCGCAAACAGGCGGACATGCTCTCGCTCAAACAGGCGATGGCGGTTCTGGATAAAAACCATATCTTTGGCATTTTCCCCGAAGGGAGGCGTTCTCTGACAGGGGAATTGGATTCATTTGAAAAAGGCGCGGCGTTTCTTGCGATTCGCTGCAATGCGCCGATTATTCCGATATATGCCGATCCCTATTGGAAAAAACGGGGACAGATTCGCATGATCGTGGGCGAGACCATCCACCCTGACGAGGTTGCAAAAACGTTTGCGGGAAAAAGTGTGGATGCGGTGACGGACGCCATCCGGGATGCGCTACAACTGCTCAAAAACGAGTTGGAGCTCCTGCCCTGATGCGGGAAGGCGAAGAAACATGAAGATTATTCTTGCAAAACACAGCGGTTTTTGCTTCGGCGTTCGCCGCGCGGTTGAAATGGCGGAACAATGCGCCAAGGAATGCAAAACGGTATACACCTATGGGAACATCATCCACAACGACAGTGTAGTGCGCGAACTCGTTGAAAAAGGGGTGCATTCCGTTGATCATCTGGAAGACCTCAGCGCCGGCGATACGTTGATTATTCGCGCGCATGGCGCGCCGCCTTCCGTTTATGAGGAATGTGAGGAACGGAAGATACGTCTGATTGACGCGACTTGCCCCTATGTCAAGCGAATCCACAAGATCGTGAATGGAGCAGCGTCACAGGGCAGTGCCGTTTTGATTGCGGGCAAGGCGGATCACCCGGAGGTGATCGGTATCCGCGGTTGGGCAGGGGAGAATGCCTTTGTGCTGGAATCTGAGGCAGATGTCACAACGCTGCCAATGTTGCACCGCGCCGTACTGGTTGCGCAGACGACTTTGCCCGAGGAGACGTTTGACGCAATTGAAAACGCACTGAAACAGCGGATGACGCCTACGGATTCTCTGGAGATACGCAATACCATCTGCGATACCACACGGGATCGGCAGAGTGAGGCGGAGGAGATTTCCCGCCGTAGTACGCGAATGTTCGTTCTTGGCTCCAAATCCAGCGCGAACACGCAAAAGCTGGTAGAAATATCAAAAAAACACTGTAAAAACACGGAAAACCTCGAATCCAGCGAGAAACTTTTGCTTGATAATTTACTATCCAATGATATAATAGGTATTGTTGCGGGCGCATCGACGCCGGACCGGATGATTAGGGAGGTACTACAAGTAATGAGCGAACAGGATAAAACGACGATCGAAACCATTGAAGCGGAAGCTCCCGCCGAGGAAGTCGTCGTACCCCAGGCTACCCAGGTAACCGAAGAGGCCGTGGCAGCTGTGGAAGCGCCCAAAGCCACAGTACAGAAGAAAGCCGAACCGAAGCCGGAACATGAAGACAGCTCGGACTTTGCTTCCGCGTTTGAAAAGACCATGACGCGTATTCATAACGGCCAGGTGCTGGAAGGAACGGTCATCTCTGTTGTCGACGGCGAAGTATTCGTCAATGTCGGCTATAAGTCGGATGGCGTTATTCCCGCAGGCGAGCTCTCCAGTGATTCGGACGTGAAGGCGGAGGATCTCTTTAAGGAAGGCGATAAGATCGAAGTCGAAGTCACCAAGGTGAACGACGGCGATGGCAACGTTCTCCTCTCCCGCAAGAATGTTGAAAGCAAGAAACTCTGGGACGAGCTTCTGAGCCAGGAAAACATCGAAGAGAAGATCTTTGATGCGGTTGGTAAAGAAGTTGTCAAGGGCGGTCTGATCGCAGATATCAGTGGTATCCGCGCGTTCGTTCCCGCGTCTCAGGTCTCCGTTAAGTATATCGAAAACCTCAACGAGTTCGTTGGCAAGCCCATGAAGCTCAAGGTTTTAGAAGTAGATCGTCAGCGCAAGCGCATCGTCGCCTCCCAGAAGCAGGTTCTGATTGCGGAAGCGGCTGCCGAGAAGCACGCGAAATGGGGAACACTGGTCGTTGGCAGCAAGGTCAACGGCGTTGTCCGCAGAATTGCAGACTTCGGCGCGTTTGTAGACATTGGCGGTATCGACGGTCTCGTTCATGTGACCGATGCCGCTTGGGGCCGCGTCAAGCATCCTTCTGATGTGTTCACCATCGGTCAGGAGATCGAAGTGCTGATTCTCAATGTGGATGTTGAGAAGGAACGCGTTTCGCTCGGCTATAAGCAGCTACAGCCCAAGCCCTGGATGACCGCCGGCGAGAAATACGCGGTTGGCTCCATCGTGGAAGGCAAGGTTGTCCGCATCGTCCCGTTTGGCGCGTTTGTTGCGCTGGAGAGCACGATTGATGGCCTGATCCATATTTCGCAGGTTTCTGTCCATCGCATTGCGAAGGTTGAGGATGAGCTCAAGGTTGGCGATGTTGTCCGCTGCAAGGTTCTCGAGGTTAGTCCGGAAGCCAAGCGCATCAGCCTCAGCCGCAAGGAAGCGCTCCTCGAGGAAGATCCCGCTCTGGCAGAGCAGCTCGCAGCCGAAAAGGCAGAGCGCGATCGTCAGTATGCGGAGCGTCAGGAGCAGCGCCAGCAGCAGCGCGATTCGCAGCAGGCACAGCAGTCCCAGCAGCGCAGCGAGCGACCGGAGCGCGCACCGCGTACTTCCAGCAACGACCGTCCCGCGAGAGACAGCGGCGACCGCCGCCGTCGCAACAGCGAGGATGGCGAATATGAACTCCCGCCGGTTCAGGAAGCGACCACTTCTCTGGCATCCTTGTTCGAAGGCCTCAAGGTCGACGACGAGTAAGCAAATCATTCACAAGAGCCACCCAATCGGGTGGCTCTTGTTTTGCGTACGGAGAAGATGAACCCTGTATTCGAAACACAGACTCTGCATTGTGTTAGCAGGTGTATTTTGTTATACTGACTGCATGCGAAATGCGAAAAGTAAGATACTATTGCGAGATGATAAGCGTTTGTTTCTGCAAGCGCTTCGATACGGCGTTGCAGCGTTTGGCGGCTTTGCGGCGGACTATGGCGCGTTGCTTTTACTGAAGGAATGGGCAGGACTGCATTATCTCATCGCTGTGCCAATTGCGTTTGTGGTGGGGCTAGCGGTGAATTACCTCATCGGGCGGTGGATCGTATTTCAGCGATCAAGAAAGAAACTGGTGCAGGAGTTGATTCTGTTTGTCCTCATATCCCTGTTTGCACTAGCTATAACAGAAGGATGTATGTTTCTCTTTACCGATCTAATTAGGGTAGACTATCGATTTTCCCGTTTGATCTCAGGAGTAGTGACATATCTATTCAACTTTTTGATGCGCCGATGGGTTCTCTATGCTACGCCGAAAGGCGAATCAGCAGAAATGCTATAGCCTGAATTGCGCAGGATAAACAAAAGGCGGAAGCTGATGCTTCCGCCTCTTTGATGCTTTGTCTTACGGCCCTTCGGTTGCAACCGGCGTTGGCGTGGATTCTACAACCGGCGTTGGGGTGGGCTTTGTTCCAACCTGCTTGCGTAGCGGATTTCCGGGATAGGTATCTTCATGATCCCAGATTTCCTCCTGCTTGACCCCGTCTA
>JAEWYV010000068.1 GCA_023458615.1 Bacillota bacterium | reverse complement strand
GGCCTCGTCCATGTGACCGATGCCGCTTGGGGCCGCGTCAAGCATCCTTCGGATGTGTTCACCATCGGTCAGGAAATCGAAGTGCTGATTCTCAATGTGGATGTTGAGAAGGAACGCGTTTCGCTCGGTTATAAGCAGTTACAGCCCAAGCCTTGGATGACCGCCGGCGAGAAATACGCGGTTGGCTCCATCGTGGAAGGCAAGGTTGTCCGCATCGTCCCGTTTGGCGCGTTTGTTGCGTTGGAGAGCACGATTGATGGCCTGATCCATATTTCGCAGGTTTCTGTCCATCGCATTGCGAAGGTTGAGGATGAACTCAAGGTTGGCGATGTTGTCCGCTGCAAGGTTCTCGAGGTTAGCCCGGAAGCCAAGCGCATCAGCCTCAGCCGCAAGGAAGCGCTCCTCGAGGAAGATCCCGCTTTGGCAGAGCAGCTCGCAGCCGAAAAGGCAGAGCGCGATCGTCAGTATGCGGAGCGTCTGGAGCAGCGCCAGCAGCAGCGTGATTCGCAGCAGGCGCAGCAATCCCAGCAGCGTAGCGAGCGACCGGAGCGCGCACCGCGTGCTTCCAGCAGCGACCGTCCTGCGAGAGACAGCGGTGACCGCCGCCGTCGCAACAGCGAGGATGGCGAATATGAACTTCCGCCGGTTCAGGAAGCGACCACTTCTCTGGCATCCCTGTTCGAAGGCCTCAAGGTCGACGACGAGTAAGCAAATCATTCACAAGAGCCACCCAATCGGGTGGCTCTTGTTTTGCGTTTCTCTATTTTAGCGCTATATCTGTACTTGGAACACATCGGCCCAGCGGGCAGCACTGATGATGCGCCAAATCACATTGCATTCTCGAAAACAATCGGTACGGCAAATCTCATCGTACCATGTCATTGCTTGATGTCTGTTCAGCAGTGGATCAAGGCGCGCAATTGCCGCAGATAGATAGTCATGGAAATGATCCGGGTGCTCACGCATCCACTCTTCAAGCGGTGTCGCAAACCCAAGTTTGCTCATTCGGTCTGTAATCTCGTCCGGCATGATGCCGCGCATAGCGGCGCGCATCACGCGCTTGGTCAACCCGAAACGGATCTTGTGTGAAAGAGGCATGGAGAAGAGTGCCTCTACTACATGATAATCCAGAAATGGCAGTCGACTTTCAATCGAAAATGCCATGGAATTCCGATCTCCATAGTGCAGTAAAACCGCTAGGGTACGAAACAATTGAGCATGGATATATTCGCGGGGGTGTTTGATGTTGAAGCTTTCACCCAGCTTTTGGATTTCTGGGTTACGCATTTGCTCCAAAGTAAACGGCCCGCAGGCGGCGATTTGCTTTTTTCTCCGATAGCGTTTCACAAAATCCGGTGTAAACGCACGCAAAAAAAGCTCAACGCGATAACGTAAACCGGAAGAATAAAAATCGGTCTTGCGATATTGATTAAACAAGCGAATTTCCCGCTCCAACCGAGCAAACTGGAGGGAACGAATTAACTCGACAAACATAAGGTCGTAAAACTCGGTATACCCGGCAAGCTGTTCATCGGCACCCTGACCATCCAGCATGACGGTTAAGCCGCTTTTTTTCGCTTCACGATACACGCACCACTGCGAATAATGCGAAGTCGAGGTGATGGGTACATCCATATGCCAGGTAAATTTATCCAGTTCATCTATGATATGTGTTACATCCGGAAATACCCGATGCGAGGCGGCATGGGTCTGCGCAAGGACGGCATCCATATAAATGCGTTCATCATACTTTGGCAGCTCGTAACAGGCAGATACAACGTGCTGATCAAATGGCAGCCCTGCTGATTCCAATAAGCGATGCATGGTACACACAATTGCGGAGCTATCCAAACCTCCTGAGAGACAAGAGCCGATGGACACATCGGAGCGGAGACGTAACCGAACGGCATCGTTGAAAACCTGCCGAAACTGCTCTACATTCTGCTCAAACGTGCGACGTGCCGGTGCGATCTTCCTAAGGTCATACCAACGAACGATTGAATACTGATGCGTCGGGAGGGAGTATAGCAGGTTGGTGCCTGGTTCCAGCTGAAAGATGCCCTCGAACATCGTCTGGTTGGAATGATCCAACTGCGCAGAGATGAGAAAGGCCAACAACATATCCCGGTTCGCTTGTGGCGGGGTTGTATGAAGTGTTAGGAGTTGCTTTATTTCCGAACCAAACGCAAAATAGGAATCTTGCTCGGTGTAATAAAATGGTTTAACTCCAAATCGGTCACGCGAACAAAACAAGGTTTGTTTTTTGCTGTCATAGATGCAGAATGCCCACATGCCGTTAAAATGTTGCACACAGTCAGCGCCCCAATGTGCATATCCGGCGAGCAGAACCTCCGTGTCACAGTCGGTGACAAACGAATATCCAATTGCACGCAACTCTTCTCGAAGCTCGATATAGTTATATATTTCGCCGTTCTAGACCGTGATGTAGCGATCCAGATAGCGCATTGGCTGATTTGCAATCGTGCTCAAATCGAGTATGGAGAGGCGCCTATGACCGAGCGCAAGGTAATCTAAAAGCAGCATCCCTTCGCCATCGGGGCCGCGATGGCTGACGATGTCCATCATTTTGCGGATATCGCATGCATTAGCGTTGGAATGATACGATACAATCCCGCATATGCCGCACATAAATCCTCCTCAATCTGCTGTTGAACCATGCAACTGGAACTTCCGTTGTGTTTGTCTGAAGAGAAGGCGGGAATCTCTCGTCTGTCATATCTACGGTCACTGTATGTTAAACTTACCAAAATAGCAAGAAAAATATTTGATTCATGTATTGAACCATTTGGTGAAAGATATTTATTCGGCAGGACTTTTGCTTGCCTTTACCATATCCGCAAAGACTGTTATACTGACTGCATGCGAAATGCGAACAGTAAGATACTATTACAAGATGATAAGCGTTTGTTTCTGCAAGCGCTTCGATACGGCGTTGCAGCGTTTGGCGGCTTTGCGGCGGACTATGGCGCGTTGCTTTTACTGAAGGAATGGGCAGAACTACACTATCTCATCGCTGTGCCAATTGCGTTTGTGGTCGGGCTAGCGGTGAATTACCTCATCGGGCGGTGGATCGTATTTCAGCGATCAAGAAAGAAACTGGTGCAGGAGTTGATTCTGTTCGTATTCATCTCTCTAGTCGCGCTTGCGATAACAGAAGGATGTATGTTTCTCTTCACCGATCTAATTAGGGTAGACTATCGGTTTTCCCGTTTGATCTCAGGAGTAGTGACATATCTATTCAACTTTTTGATGCGCCGATGGGTTCTCTATGCTACGCCGAAAGGCGAATCAGCAGAAATGCAATAGCCTGAATTGCGCAGGATAAACAAAAGGCGGAAGCTGATGCTTCCGCCTCTTTGATACTTTGTCTTACGGCCCCTCGGTCGCAACCGGCGTTGGCGTGGATTCTACAACCGGCGTTGGGGTGGGCTTTGTTCCAACCTGCTTGCGTAGCGGATTTCCGGGATAGGTATCTTCATGATCCCAGATTTCCTCCTGCTTGACCCCGTCTA
>JAEWYV010000067.1 GCA_023458615.1 Bacillota bacterium | reverse complement strand
ACACAAACCCCGGCGATGAGCAAAAGACCGTGGGTCACATGCCGCATGCCGGAGGAGAAGATGATAAAAATCTGCCAGAGCATCACAAAAAGAGCCACGATCAGCAGCAGAAATCCGATGGATTTGTGGGTGGTATTACGGTTTTCCATTCGGGTATTATAACACAAACTTCCATTTGTGCTTGAAAAAAACGTGTGAAAATCGGCCCGCATCCAACACGGTTGGGCACGGGCGGTTTTCTTGCGCGTAATCCGGTTACCGCGTATAATGAAAAAAGGCGGTTGATCACCGCCGGAACGAGAATACGATACCGGAAGCAATCAGGAGGACGATTTGCCATGCAGCATCTTCTCTCAAAAGGCCCGCTGCTCGATGCATCAGGTGCGCTAAGCGAGGCCGGATATGCCACCGCTTTGGTGAAAACCTACGACCGCAAGGCGATCCGAGGCGGAGCCGCGCGCATCAAGGAATGGGACTACTATCTCATTCACAATGGAAGATACGGACTAGCGCTGACCATTGCGGATAACTCCTATATGGGTATGCTCTCCGCTTCGTTTCTGGACTTTGAGGCGAGGACGGAAAAGACCGTCTCCCCGATGTTCTGGCTCCCGTTTGGTAAAACGAATTTTCCGCCGAGCTCAAAGTCGGGAGACATCGTAAAGTGCATTAAGGGCGCTTCCGGCTCCTTTACCCACGAGGCGGGCGGACGGCGGCTGAAGTTTCATCTCGACAAATTCGACGGGGATAGCCCGCTGGACTGTGATATTCTGCTCAGCGACGCGCCGCGGGATAGTATGGTGATCGCCACCCCGTTTGCTGAGAAAAAGACGGCGTTTTACTATAATCAGAAGATCATTGCCATGCGAGCCAGCGGTAGCTTTACCATCGGCGATGTGACCCGCGGATTTGACGCTGCCGATTCATTCGGCTTGCTCGACTGGGGGCGCGGTGTCTGGACTTATGAAAACACCTGGTATTGGGGTGCTGGTCAGGGTGTGGTAGACGGACACGTGATTGGTTTCAACATCGGCTATGGCTTTGGCGATGTCAGCGCAGCCTCCGAAAACATGGTATTTGTGGATGGCGTGGCGCATAAGCTGGATCGGTTGACATTCCATATCCCGATGAAGGATGGAAAAGAGGATTACCTCTCACCCTGGATTTTCTCCTCAAACGATGGCAGGTTTGAGGCCGCGTTTGAGCCGATTCTCGACCGCGCGGCGTATACCAACGTCGGCCCACTGCTCTCCGATCAGCATCAGGTGTTTGGCTATATGAACGGCACGCTGACGCTGGATAACGGAGAAAAGATCAAACTCAACCGCTTTTTGTGTTTTGCCGAAAAAGTGCACAATAAATGGTAAAATATCAGCCCGTGTGCACACAGCGGGCGGAAACAGGTGATAGGAATGTCTTCTCCCCGCAAATTTGACCTCGTTATCTGGGACTGGAATGGTACCCTGCTGGATGATACCGAGCTCTGCTATGGTATCGCGAACGATATGCGTCTGGAGCGCGGTATGCGCCTCATGCGCGATGTCGAGGAATATCGCACCTACTTTACCTTTCCTGTGATCGACTACTACCGCCGGATGGGCTATACCTTTGAAACCGAGCCGTTTGAAAATATCTCGCGGCAGTTTGTTGCGATGTATGCCGAGCGTTTCCCGCTCTGCCCGCTTCAGCCGTGTGTGAAGGAAGCGCTCTCCGCCGTTCTGGAAAGCGGCGCGCGGCAGGTGTTGCTGAGTGCAACCGGACAGGAAAAGTTGGATGAACAAGTCGAACACTTTGGGCTGGGGCAATACTTTGAGCGTGTGATTGGCGGCAGCAACAATCTAGCGAACGGAAAGGCGGATTATGCGGTGGAGTTCCTCCGCGAGAGTGGTGTGGATCCCGCGCGGGCAATGTTCGTCGGCGATACCGATCACGATTTTGAGATCGCCACATCCATCGGATGCGGGAGTGCAATTCTGGTGGCCGGGCATCAGTCCCGCTCTCATCTGGAGACATTGGGCGCCAAGCTGATCGAGAGCCTCTGCGAGGTGCCGGGGTTACTGTAGGGTTATACCGAAAATAAAAAAATTTTTTTGCCTAAACAAAGCGCCGCAAAGTTTTTCTCTGCGGCGCTTTTTGATTGATTTTTATTTATTAGTTGTATTCTTTAGTCGCACATGATTACATCAAGAACGATAGAGGGTATAGGTTCGGCAGTTTTGATAGCAGTATACTTCGACGCAGTTCTTCGAGATGACTGTGAAATCGAAGAGCGGTTTGGTGCTTGATGAATCATCTTTTTGGAAGAGCAGATATTGCCCGTTTTCAAATCTGTAATAGTTACCGTATTTAAAGAACGGAAGAGTATAGTTTGTCCAACCATCCGCCTTCATCTTAAAATATCCATCGCTCCCTTTCCAATACCCTTCCAAGAACTCTTGAGCGCTCTCTTGCGTTGACAGGATGAAATCCGCAGCATCCTCAAAGCCAATCATTGAGGTGAGCTTGGGCACATCAATTTCAGCCTTGCTACCATCAGACAAATCAAGACGACGCAACCCGTTTGCTAGCCGATCTGGTTTATGCAAACTAATTAGGTAGAGGTAATCATCTACAGATAGATAATCTCCGATGCCGGTGAACTGCACTTTTGCCTCCGCATATTTGCCAGTGCGATAGAGATAAACTCCTGAATCGTAGGCCTTGTCTTGATATTCCTCTAATAGATCGGACACATCGCCGGAACCTTGTGCCAGCATCAGCACCTGGTAAGCCTCTCCATAGGAACCGTTCGAGGCCAATATCCTTGCTTTATCCTTGTATATTCTTACGATGAGATCTTTTGCGGGCTGATAGCCCTGAGCATCCAGCAAAGACAGTAGTGTGATCGCTTGGTCTTGATTTCCGTTTATGCTAAGTGCGCGCGCATATAGATATTGTGCATACGTATGCTGTTCGGCTGAATCCCGATAGCTCGATATGCTCTCAAAAACATTTACTGCGGCTTGATAGTCCTCCATTTCCAGATCATATAATCCTTCCAGATAGGTAACTTCGTTGAGGGCTTTTTCCGAGCGGCGATAGCTGCCCAGTTTTGTAAAAGCGGTTTCTGCTGCTTTGTAATCTAGATTTACAGCGAGTTTTGCGGCGGAAAGATATGCTTTTGCCTCTGGGAAAAAGAACCCGCCAAACGGAATACGTTGAAAAGATGCAACGCCGTTTTCAAAGTCCATTGCGTCTACCGCGCGCAACGCGTCATTCCGGTTATGGACAGAGGTGATTGCGACGATTCCGAGCAGAACAGTGAAAACGGAAGCAACGAGAATGACTATGCGGCGTTTGAACGCATGTGCCAATTTTACTTTTTCTTCTCCATCGCCTGCCGATTCCTCAGCATTCGGGAGCACGGATTCGCTTTTATTACACAGTACCTGTTTCCCAAATGCGACGGATTTCTTTAGCAATTGCGAGGTTATCGTTGCTGCTTTTTTTATCGCTCGTGCAGCAACTATTGGCGTTGCTTCACCCCTTTTTGTGGTCTGCCGCGCAGCTACAACAGATTCGGAAATGACTTTTTCTTGTTTCTTTTCCTCCGGCTTCTTCATCTCAACTGCGCGCCCATCCGCTGGATACATCGCGACATACAGTTCCGGAATATTCTGCCAGCGGTCGTCCTGTGAAACCGCCATGCCCTTGAGTAAGGCGGCCTCCTGCGCGGGTGAGATTGCGATGCCTAATTTTGACGGAGCTTGCAGCTCATCGTGGCG
>JAEWYV010000066.1 GCA_023458615.1 Bacillota bacterium | reverse complement strand
CGGCAACGCCCGGAAGAACTTTGCCTTCCAGAAACTCCAGGGAAGCGCCGCCGCCCGTGGAGATATGCGTCATCTGCTTGGCAAAGCCCAGCTTTTTGACCGCAGAGGCAGAATCGCCACCGCCGATAATCGTTGTTCCCTTGCACTCGGCGCAGGCAGCAGCAACCGCGCGGGTACCCTCGGCAAACGCCGGCATTTCAAAGACGCCCATGGGTCCGTTCCAAATGACGGTCTTGGCTTCGACAATGGTCTTACTGAAGAGTTCTCTGGTCTTAGGCCCAATATCAAGTCCCATCCAACCATCGGGAATGTTATCGGAATCAATGACCTTGTATTCCGCATCCGCCGCGTACTTGGTCGCAACTACGTTATCGACCGGAAGCAGGAAGTTCACACCCTTTGCCTTTGCTTTTGCCATGATTTCCTTGGCGAGTTCGATGCTGTCCGCATCCAGCAGCGAGGTGCCGATTTCATAGCCCTGCGCCTTAAAGAAGGTGTAGGCCATACCACCGCCGATGATGAGCGAGTCACACTTATCCAGCAGGTTGGTGATAACGCCGATTTTATCGGAAACCTTCGCGCCACCAAGGATGGCGACAAACGGACGCTCCGGATCATCCAGCGCTTTTCCCATGATTCCGAGCTCTTTGCCGATCAGGAAACCGGCAACCGCGGGTAGATAGGCCGCAACGCCCGCCGTGGAGGCATGCGCGCGATGAACGGTGCCAAATGCATCGGAAACATAGAGGTCTGCAAGGCTGGCAAGCTCTTTTGCAAACGCGGGATCATTCTTCTCCTCTTCCGGATGGAAGCGGACGTTCTCCAGAAGGACGATTTCGCCTTCCTTCATATCGGCAACAGCGGTCTTGGCGGATTCGCCAATGACATCGTCCGCCATCCAGACACGGACATCGGGCAGCAGCTCACTGAGGCGCTCGCCGACGGGGGCAAGCGAAAACTCAGGCGTTACGCCCTTCGGACGGCCGAGATGCGAGCAAAGGATGACCTTTGCCTTGTGGTCCAGCAGGTATTGAATCGTCGGCAGGGCGGCGACAATGCGCTTATCGTCTGCAACCTTACCGTCCTCGGTCAGCGGAACATTAAAGTCCACGCGGACGAGTACTCGTTTGCCGGTTACGTCAACATCTTCAATCGTCATTTTTGCCATGATGGGATCCCTCCAAATTATTTATTCTTTTCTTTTTATAAATAGATTATACCGCGCTTTGCCGCAATTGAATACGAAAACCGCACGCAATATCGAAAAACATGCAATTTTTGCTTCATAAAACGACAAACGGACGATGCCGCGCTGCATTTATGCCGCGAAGCCCGCCAAATTGCACGAAAACAGCCGATTCTAGCCCCTCTTCGCGCAGGAGAGCCTGCATCTGAATAGATATCGCAATATCTAAATAGAATACCGCCCTCGTTCTTTTACCACAAATGCGGATGAAAAGTCAACCTCTTTTTTTACGGACTCCTCCGTGTCGATCTTTCCCCAGAGATGGGTTAAATATAGTGTTCCTACGCCAGCATCCCGCGCAAGCTGGCAGGCCTCTTTCACGTTGAGGTGTGGGCCGGTCTGGCTAGCATCCACAAAGCAGGCGTCAGCTAGTAACGCGTCGGCGTTGAGTGGGCCGTGCTCCATGCCCGGATAGGGTTTGGTATCCCCCGTAAAGAACAACACCTTACCATCTGCCGCGGTAATGCGCATTCCGTTCACTGGAACAGGATGCGCCATCGGTGTAAACGCAAAGATGAGCGAACCAATTGCAACCTCGTCCCCGCCCTTTACGACATGCGGGTCAAACAATGCCCCCGTGGTGATTGCCTTTCGCGTTTCAAAGGGTTCATCCGGTAGGTAGAGCGGCACGCGTCGCTTCTCTGCCCCCTGCGGAACATCCTGCTGATCCAGCGCATAGCGCATTACGAACAGATCGGAGCAATGATCAAAATGCAGGTGGGAGAGCACAATTGCGTCCAAGTCTTCCGGCCTAACATACTCCATCAGACGCGAGAGTACACCCGCGCCGCAGTCGATTAAAACGCGCGTTGTACCGTCCTCAACGAGATATCCGCTGCAGGCGCCGCCAGGTCTGGGATAGGGGCCATATCGCCCAAGTACGGTTAGAAGCATCATTGCCCTCCGCTCAGTTTACCGGTCTGCGAATCTCCAGCATGCGATCCGGCTGCATCACAGGCATATAGCGAAGCAGCACTGTGCCAAGCAGCACGCAGACCACACCCTGAATCAGCTGCATCAAAATCGTAATGCCAACCACTTTAAATTCACGAATGATGAGCAAGTCATACACAAAGAAGAGGACAAGCATCATGCCCTCTGTCATGCCGGCAACGACAACGCTCTTCTTCCAGTCGTCTACCTTTGCGGCAAATGCGGCGACAAAGAGCGCCATCAGGCTGCGAATCACGAGATTCCCGATAATAAAGTTCTTGCTGCCCATCACAAGATCGCCAAGAACAATGCCAAACACCGGCGCAATCACGCCCCAAGGGGTGCCCAGCGCCATCACGGAGGCGAATATCCCCGCGTCCTGCAGGGAGGCGTATGCGTTAACCGCGCCCAGCGCAGAGGTCGTCGCGGCATTTTGCACACGGATGATCGAGAGAATAAATGTGCCAATCGCGCAGACCAAGATCGTGATCAGTTGCCTTTTGTCCATATTCTTCCAGTTCATGCATGCTCCTCCGATATTGATAAATCAAGGGCTAACAGGTGGTTTTATTCGCCTGCTTTGATGATTTCATCCAGCAGTTCATCCAGAGAGATTTCGCCTTCCGAAGCGTTCTGTCCCATATAGCGGGAAACAGTCGGGACATCACCCATGTCGGGTTCCGGTTCCGGCTCCCATTCGCGCACCTCGCCGTATTCGTTATACTTGCGCGGCGTCGGCGCGGGTTCGTCCTGTTCTTCCTCGGAGAAAAGCGCGCCCTCGGCCTGCGGCTCGTGATCGCTTGTGAATGCGCCCGTCGCCCATGCTGCTTCAGAGTATGGTTCCGGCTTGGTGGCGGGTTCGGGTTCGGCAGGCGTATTTACGGTGCCAAATGATGAAAAGTAACGGTCAAATGCGCTCGTGCCTTCATCGGCTGTACCAGACGCTTCCGGCTCTTTTGGGGCACGGCTATCGTGCTCCGGCTCGCCGGAGAACAACGCGCCCTCGGCCTGCGGTTCATGATCGCTTGTGAATGCGCCCGTCGCCCATGCTGCTTCGGAGTACGGTTCCGGCTTGGTGGCGGGTTCCGGCTCAACGCTTGTTGGCGCTGGTCCAAATGCGCTGTAGTTCGCAAAATAGTCGTCAATCAGATTGTCTGCTTCCGGGTCGGAAACTGCGCCCGAAGGTGCAGCAGGCACCGTTGGCGCAGCCTCGCGCTCCAGCTCGCCGGAGAATAATGCACCCTCCGCCTGCGGCTCGTGATCACTCGCAAAAGTGTCTGTCGCCCATGCCGCCTCGGAATACGGCTCCGGCTTGGCGGCGGGCTCGGCTTTTTCCGCACTACCACCGTCAAACGTCGAGAAATAATCGTCAATCACATTTGCCGCGCTCAGAACAGGAGCACCTGCCGCAACAGCTGGCGCAGTTTCGCGCTCCAGCTCGCCGGAAAACAATGCCCCCTCCGCCTGTGGCTCGTGATCACTCGCAAAAGTGTTTGTCGCCCATGCCGCCTCGGAATACGGCTCCGGTTTGGCGGCGGATTCGTTTGCCGCCGCACTTGAAGCATCAAACGTCGAGAAATAATCGTCAATCACATTTGCCGCGTCCACAACAGTTGCGCCTGCTGCAACAGCTGGCACAGCCTCGCGCTCCAGCTCGCCGGAGAATAATGCGCCCTCCGCCTGCGGCTCATGATCGCTCGCAAAGGTGTCTGTCGCCCAGGCCGCCTCAGAATACGGATCCGGCTTGGCGGCGGGTTCGTTAACCGCCGCATTTGAAGCATCAAACGTCGAGAAATAATCGTCAATCACATTTGTCGCGTCCACAACAGTTACGTTTGCCGCAACAGCTGGCGCAGCCTCGCGCTCCAGCTCGCCGGAGAATAATGCACCCTCCGCCTGCGGCTCGTGATCACTCGCAAAGGTGTTTGTCGCCCATGCCGCCTCGGAATACGGCTCCGGCTTGGCCCCCTCCGGGCCAGTCGCTCGATCCGGCGAAACCGAATCCTGCGCCAGTTTAGCGCTGGGATCAAGCTGTTCCGCAAAGATCTCGTCAAACATCTGCCCTGCTTCAGCCTGCGGCGCCACGCTTGCGACCATTGATGCAGGAATTACTGCTGCCGCCACATTCGTTGCAAACGCATCTGTGGAGAACGCTTCATCAAAGGTTTGCTCCACATTTTCTCTGGTGAGGTTGCAGCCATTTGGCTGGACAGCGAAATCGCTCTCCGGATAGCTGTTCTCAAATGCTCTTGTGAATTCTGCCTGCGGCTCGCTTTTGCTCTCCAATGCGTCATCTGCCCAAGCCGCCTCAGAAAACGGCTCCACAGCCGCTTGCCGATCGTCCGCGCCATTGCCATCCTCCATCGGGAATACGGGCTTTACAAACGTTGGCTCACCCTGCGGCGCGGCATCCAGATCTGCCTTAACAACCGACTGCGGCGTTTGCTGCGCGCTTTGCTCGCTTTCTTGATCCATTCCGCCCTCGGAAAGGTGCGCATTGGATTCCAAAAAATCTTCCGGCAGCGGGCGGTTTTGAATGCGATAGATGTTCTGCATCAGCTTCGAGGGATCTTCGCTGGCATCCGGTAGCAGCGCGTCGTTTAGCACGCCAACGGACTTGTAGAATGCATCGCCATCCATCCGGATCTCCGGCGGATCAATCTTACGATCCTTCACAAACTCTGCAAAACGCGCGGCGGTTACTTCCAGCTCCGTTGCATTCTGCGCGAGCATGGCATTAAAGGACTCCACCATCTCTTCGTATTCGCGCTTGATGATCTCGACATCGCGCAGCATGCGGTCGCTATCCGCCTTTGCAATGGCAACGAGCTCCGCCGTTCGCCGCTCCGCATCCGCACGAAGCGAGCCCGAAACAGCGGCGGCGTCGGTTAGCAGGGCATCCGCATCCGCTTTTGCAGAAGCGCGCGTGCGTTCCGCTTCTTGCTTTGCGGTGGTCAGCGCCCGCTCTGCCTCTTCTCTTGCCGCATTCAGCGTGGATTCGGCCTCTTCCCTTGCCGCGCGTAGTGCCTGCTCCGATTCGGTCTTTGCCGCGGCGCGGGTTTGCTCTGCCTCCGCGCTTGCCTCTTGCAGCATTTTGGCGGAACGTTCTTTGGCAGATTGCAGTGTGTCAAGAATTGCCTGTTCGCGCGCACGATATCCTTCCACCAATTGATCCATGGTGTCAATCCGCGTTTCCAGCAGCGCGATTCGTTCAAAGCGCTCCTCCAGGAGCAGCTTCATCTCTCTGCGTTTCATTCCTCAACCTCCAGTTTCAACTGCTGCGTCTCATTCTGATATCCCATATGCGCATATCCCGCAGGCATTACAATGCGCCCGCGCGGCGTCCGCGCTATAAATCCGAGTCGAAGCAGATAGGGTTCATATACGTCTTCAATCGTGGTTGCGTCCTCACCTGTCGCGGCGGCGATAGTATCCAGACCCACCGGCCTGCCGCCAAACTTGACGATCATGGTAGTCAGCATCCGCCGATCCACCTCGTCCAGCCCCAGTTCGTCAACACCGAGCATGTCGAGGCCCTCTTTTGCGGCTTCCAGATCGATCTCACCGTTTTTTCGAACCTCCGCATAGTCACGGATGCGACGCAGCAGACGGTTTGCAACACGCGGTGTACCCCGCGCGCGTGAGCCGATCTCGACCGCGCCCTGCTCGGAAATTGCAATGCCTAAGATATTCGCGCTGCGAACGATGATCTCCTGCAGCGATGCGTCGTCATACATCGCCAGCTGTTCCTTGATGCCAAAGCGATCCCGCAGCGGTGATGTCAATAGACCCATGCGGGTGGTTGCGCCAATCAGCGTGAATTTCGGCAAGTCCAGACGGATGCTGCGCGCGGAGGGTCCTTTGCCGATGATGATATCCAGCGCGTAATCCTCCATCGCGGGGTAGAGTACCTCTTCCACATTCGCGTTGAGCCGATGGATCTCATCGATAAACAGCACATCGCCCGGCGCAAGGTTGGTTAACAAGGCAGCCAGATCCCCTGCGTGTGTAATGGCCGGCCCGCTGGTGACGCGCAGCGCTACACCCATCTCGTTTGCAACAATGCCCGCTAGAGTGGTCTTTCCCAGTCCCGGCGGGCCATAAAACAGCGCATGATCCAATGGTTCCGCGCGCTTGAGCGCCGCATCGATGTAAATGCGCATATGATCCTTCACCGCGTGCTGACCGATGTATTCACTCAGCGTCCGCGGGCGAAGGGAATATTCTGTTTTTGCTTCATCCTCGCGCATTGAGGAACTGATGAGGCGTTCGTCCATGTTTGTCCTTACTTTATGATCATATTAATCAATATCGCTCTTTGCGTTATTTCGCGAGTTTTCTGAGTGCCTGTGTGATGAGCGACTCCACACTCTCCGCCTGCTCAATGCTGGAAACCGCCTTGCCCGCCGCTAGCCCATCATAGCCCAATGAAACCAGCGCGGCGATGGCCTCTGCGCGAATATCCGGTGCATCCAGATTCGCGGTTCCGCCAAGCATTTCGCTTGTACCAACGCGCTCCTTGAGTTCCAGCAGCACGCGCTGCGCGGTCTTTCGTCCCATGCCGGGCACGCGGTCGAACGCGGCTGCGTTGTTGGTCACGATTGCGCCTGCCACATCGCTCGGGCTGAGCACCGACAACACGGCGAGCGCAAGCTTTGGCCCAACGCGCGTGACACTGAGTAGGCGCCGGAACATGTCCTTCTCGTCCGTGTCGTAAAATCCATAGAGTGCCATGACGCCCTCCGCCAGATGCAGATGGGTGTAGAGCCGCTCCTTCTGTCCGCCGCGCAGGCGCTTGAGCGTCATCGCGCTACAGAACAGTTCATATCCAACACCGCCCGCTTCAACAATCGCTCGGTCGGGCAGCAACTCGTCTACAATTCCGCTGATATAAGCGTACAATTGATTCCTCCAAGGCCGCGCCCTCGTTTACGTTTTACGGGGCGCAACATCTATGCAAAATTAGCGAATTCGATATTCTTCCGCAGCGGGGCCAATGGTGCAGCCGTGGCAGATGGCGGCAGCGAGCGCATCCGCAGCATCGTCCGGCTTTGGGATACATTTGAGGGAGAGCAGCATTTTCACCATGCTCTGTACGGCCCGCTTATCCGCATGTCCGTCTCCCGTCACCGCAAGTTTGATCTGCATCGGCGTATATTCATAGAGGGGAATTCCCGCGCGCTGCGCCGCCAATATGGCGACCCCGCGCCCTGCGCCAACAGCAAGCGCCGTAGTGGTGTTTCGATAGAAAAACAGCTCCTCGAACACCGCCATATCGGGGGAAAACCGCTCAATGAGCGCATTTGTTCCGTCATACAGACGGTTGAGTCGCTCCGGCAGGCGCTCATCCGGTGTTGTGGCGATGACACCATAATCCACAGGGGTAAGCTTCGTTCCCGTTACGTCCACCACACCATAGCCCAATATGGCATATCCGGGGTCGATTCCGAGAATTCTCATTTGCTCACCAGCCTACCTATAGTTATTCTATTTTAGCATGAACGCAAGCGGGTGTAAATGAAGGCCACTTTTCGTCCGCATTGTTTTATCGTTCGTTCATATCTGGTCGTTCTTTATCTTATCTCTATTCTATCGCACCAATGTTTTCCCGTTCGTGACCAGCATACAAAAGGCAGTCGCGTACGATCTCGCGGCTGCCTTTGTTTGTTTTGCCTATTATTGTTTGTATTTGGCTATCAGGGCGTTTAGTTCGGACTTGGATAGCCCGAAGTAGTCTCGCATGTTCTCCAGCGCATATTCCGGGCGCTTCTCAATATAGGAACGCATGCGTTTGATCTCCTGTTCCCAGGCGCTCATGGAGCTGGGTTTGCCCCATTTGTTGATCTGTCGCCGCATCTCCGGACGAATGGCGTCCACCATTTCATCAAAGAGTTTGGTTGCACGGTCGGCATTAAAATACTTCTCCACCACTTCTACGTAACGGTCTACACAATAATCCCGCCACGCCTTGTTCTTCTTAAGGCCAATATAGATTTCGAAGTAGGTAAGCGACTGATCCACCGATGGAACGCCGTTGGGATTGAAATATTGACCGATGATATCGCGCGTTGCGGTCACAAACGCAAAATCCAGATCGAAGAACACAGGCCGCCATTTCAGGCCGTAGTCGGTCGTTCTCCAGTATTTCTGGTTAAACATGTCACTGTTGCAAATATAGGTTT
>JAEWYV010000065.1 GCA_023458615.1 Bacillota bacterium | reverse complement strand
TGCCGGTGTAGTAGTCATATTCCGTCTCCAGATAGGTGAATCCGTTGATGCGGGAGATGACATACGCCGCGTCCTTGCCAAGGCCGTTCAGGATAACCTGGAGGGGCTTGGTGCGAACCTTGTTGGCAGTTTTCGCGATGCCGATTGCGCCTTCAGCTGCCGCAAAGCTCTCGTGGCCTGCAAGGAAGCAGAAGCAGTTGGTCTCTTCGCGCAGCAGCATGGCGGCAAGGTTGCCGTGGCCAAGGCCGACTTCGCGCTGATCTGCAACGGAACCGGGAATGCAAAACGCCTGCAGGCCAAGGCCGATGGCTTCCGCCGCCTTGTCAGCAGTGGTTGCGCCGGTCTTGATTGCGATTGCCGCGCCGACGGTATAGGCCCAGCAGGCATTCTCAAACGCGATCATCTGAATGCCGCGGACGATGGAGAATACGTCGATACCCTTGGCATCGCAGATCGCTTTCGCTTCGTTGATGTCCTTGATGCCGTACTTCGCCAGTTCGCAGTTGATCTTTTCGATTCTTCTCTCGTAACCTTCAAAAATAGCCATAGCTGCCTCCTTACGCTTTCCGCGGGTCGATAACCTTGGCGGCCTGGTCGAAACGCCCGTAGGTACCAATGTTCTTTTCGTACGCTTCCTTCGGATCGACGCCCTTCTTGATGGCATCCATCATCTTGCCGAGGCTGACGAATTTGTAGCCGATGATTTCGCCGCCCTCATCCAGCGCGATGCCGAGGACATACCCTTCCGCCATCTCCAGATAGCGCGGGCCCTTGGCGAGCGTGCCGTACATGGTTCCAACCTGAGAGCGAAGGCCCTTGCCGAGATCTTCGAGGCCGGCACCAATGGGCAGACCATCATCGGAGAACGAGCTCTGCGTGCGACCGTAGACAATCTGCAGGAACAGCTCGCGCATGGCGGTGTTGATTGCATCGCAGACGAGGTCGCTGTTGAGCGCTTCGAGGATGGTTTTGCCCGGCAGGATTTCCGCCGCCATCGCCGCGGAGTGCGTCATGCCGCTGCAGCCAATGGTCTCAACCAATGCTTCCTGAATCACGCCCGCTTTTACGTTGAGCGTGAGCTTGCAGGCGCCCTGCTGAGGAGCGCACCAGCCAACACCGTGTGTTAAGCCGCTGATGTCCGTAATCTGCTTTGCCTTGACCCACTTGCCCTCCTCGGGAATCGGAGCGGGATCATGCTTTGCGCCTTTTAGGACGCAGGTCATTTCTTCCACTTCACTGGAATACTGCATGTGTGGAATTCCTCCTTGTTTTGCTGAGAATACCCAGATTCATTCAGGGTACAGTATACCATTCGCTTTCAGGCGTTTCAATAAAAGAAGATCGATTCCTGCCCCATTTATCAGAATTATTTCATACTTTTCTCAAAACATGTCACTCAATCATAGACCTTCGTCGTTTTTCTCTTGTCTATAGCGCTTTGGCCTGTGGTCTTGTTATGGTATACTGGATGTAGTTCTTGAATTTGGGGGAACCTGTTGTTGAAGTATCTCTTTGCCGCGCTGTATCTGCTCGACACCGGAATCCATCTCTTTGCCTGCGCCAGCCGGGACCGGCTGATGCTCCGCAGAGTGAGTAAATGTTTTCTCATGCCTCTGCTGGCCGCTTGCTATGCAGTCTTTGCCCCGTCTTTTTCTCCGCTCGTGTGTGCAGCCCTCCTGTTTGGTTTTGCCGGAGATGTAATCCTTTTGTTCCGGCCAAGGCGATTTGCCTTTCCGGCGGGCATGATGGCGTTTGCCACAGGCCACGCGCTCTATATTGCCAGCTTCTGGGGCGGTCTGGTGCGGTCTCCCGACTGGTATGTTCTGCTGTTTCTTGGCGTTGTCACGATCGCAGCTGCAGGAACACTGCTGCACTATCTCTGGAAACGGATGCCAAAAAAACTACGCGCGCCAAGCTTCATCTATATGCTGGTGATTGGAGCGATGGCCTCCTCCTCCGTGTTGTTTGCGCTCTACAGCGGCGCGCCCTTGCGCTGGCTTGCCGCAATCGGTGGCATATTGTTTTCGCTTTCGGATACCACGCTCTCCATTGATGCATTCCATCACCCGGTTCGCTATCGCAACGTAATCGTGATGAGTACTTACATCCTTGCGCAAACCCTAATCGTGATTTCCCTTGCATTTTGATATTTGATCATCACCGGAAGGAGATTCTATGACAACTGAAACTTTGCTTTTGATTCTATCCGTTGTTATGTTCGCGGTCATGGTCGTGCTCCTCGTGCTGCTCCTGCGCCGCCAGAGCGCCATGCAAAATGAGATGAAGGACGACATCGACCATTCCCTCTCCGATCTGCGGCGGGAGTTGGGCGACGGCGTGCAATCCTCGGTTTCCCATATGGGGCGCATGATTCTCGATCAGCAACGCACCGCAGACGCGCAGGGTGAGGCACGCTTTAAGAGTTTTGAGCAAAGCAACGAACAGCGGCTCAAGTCCTTTGAATTTAACAACGAACAAAAGCTCGAGGCTATCCGCCAGACGGTGGAGCGCCGCTTGCTCTCCATGCAGACCGATAACACCAAGAAGCTCGACGAGATTCGTAATATTGTAGACGAAAAACTGCAAAAGACACTGGAGACCAAGGTTGCCCAGTCGTTTCAGCTGGTCAACGAGCGTCTGGAACAGGTATATAAAGGACTTGGCGAGATGCAGACGCTCGCAACCGGCGTTGGCGACCTGAAGAAGGTGCTATCCAATGTTAAAACGCGCGGCATCCTCGGCGAAATCCAGCTGGGCGCCATTTTGGAGGAAATCCTCTCTCCCGAGCAGTATGGGAAGAATGTCGCAACCAAGCCGGGCAGCGCGGAGCGCGTTGAATACGCCGTCAAGTTGCCGACCGACAACGGCACCCCGATTTTATTGCCCATCGACAGCAAGTTCCCCGCGGATCTATATTCCAACCTGCAGGATGCCTATGAGTCCGGAACGGCAGACGCTGTCAACGCCGCCGTAGCCCTGCTCACCCAACGCATCAAGCAAGAGGCGGGAAAGATTCGGGATAAATATCTCGACCCGCCGAACACAACCGATTTTGCGATTATGTTCTTGCCATTTGAAGGACTGTATGCCGAGGTGGTCAACCGCGGATTGGTGGAGGAGTTGCAGCGCAATTATCGCGTCAACATCGCCGGGCCTTCCACCATGGCGGCACTGCTCAATAGTCTGCAGATGGGCTTTCGCACATTTGCCATACAGAAGCGTAGCGGCGAGGTGTGGCGCGTCCTCGGTGCGGTTAAAACCGAATTCCAGAAGTTCAGCACCGTATTGTCCAGCTCCCGTAAGCGTCTCCAGCAGGTGGACGACGACCTGGAGCAGCTCATCGGCACACGTACACGCGCCATCACACGAAATCTGCGCGCGGTGGAGCAGATGGACGAACGCGAAACGAGCATCGTCTTTGGAGCATTACCGGAGATGGATGCGGATGAAGGCGATTCGACTGACGAATAAACCCTGACAATAGACAAGGAGCCATCATGCGCGATGGCTCCTTTGTTTTGTCTTGAATGAACGATAGCAGCCGGATTATTCCAAGCCCGGTTTGGATTCAAAGCACTTGCCGTGCTTGGAGCAGCAACCGCCGCATCCACGGCTGATCTCGTGTCCATCGCAGAGCACATAGTCCCCACCTTGAATCACGAGGGATTTGGCGTTGACCAACACATCCGCAATCTTTTGCCGTGCGTCGTTATAGATGCCCTGCACCGTTGTCCGCGCAACATTCATCTGCTCGGCGCATTCTTCCTGCGTCAATCCCATTTGGTCGATCAGGCGTATGGTTTCGTATTCGTCTACCGACATGATGACGGTTTCCAAAGATTCTTGTTTGCCAAGCGGGCCAAAGGAGCCATTGTTTGGCAGACAGCATACGCGGCGGCATTTTCTCGGTCTGGGCATGCGTTTTCTCCCCTGTTGTTCTATGCACCAAGCGATGATCCCAGCGCTATAGACAGTTTACACTTGACCGCTTGCCGCGTCAATCGAATGGTTTTGAGATAAATATCGCAGCCGATTTATTCTTCGTGTTTTCCGCAACAGCCGCCCTTGCGCGCGCCGTGCTCTGCGCTTCCCTTGCCCTTGCCACAACATCCACCATCCTGACCGTGTCTATGTTGGTTTTGCTCACCTTTGCAGCATTCGTGCTTTTCGCTTGTTTCTCGCTGCTTACAGCAGCCCATGTTCGGGCCGGTTCCGTCATGATTTGGCATAATACTTCTCCTTTTATTGACATATGTCATTATCTGAATTCTAACATATTTTTGTCATATGTCAATATCGTGCAAAAAAATACCCGTTCCCTTTGGAACGGGATTGTCTCAAGCTTTATGGTTTAAGTCGTAAAAAGCCTTAAGCTCCTTCTTTTGCTCCTCTTCTAGATGGTGCCACCGTACCCCCTGAATGGCACCTTCCAGCGCACAGAGGCGCATATAGCAGGCGGAGGGATCGATGCTTGCGATACGAAGCCATGCCTCCCGGCTGCCGGTCTGCTTTAACGCGTCGATGCTGTCAATGCCGACCGCATGCAACTGCCCCTCCAGCTTGTCCGCAATATTGGGTAGCGTCTTTAGTTCGCCCATTGCTCACACACTCGCTTTCTCCGTCAAGTCAATCCAATAACGTTGCAGATGTACATCATCCCGCTCACAGTAGACGGTATTCTCATATACCCCGCCGCACGAAAGAATCGTTCTGCGGCTTCCTTCGTTCTCAACAAGGCAGGTAATCAATACGCTCCTGAGCCCGAACGCTTTACAGAGCGCAAGACATTCGCTTAGCATGCGCTTGGCATAGCCCTTTTTTCGCTCAGCCGGATGGATGCTGTATCCAATATGTCCGCCATAGTTACGCAAAAAATCGTTGAATTCATGCCGGAACTGAATCATGCCAACGATTGACTGATCCTGCTCTCGCCAGTAAACAAACTGTTCCGAGGGAACCCAATGGACAGGCTTTGTCTCACTGTGTTCTGCCGCGCGGCAGAACGCGACCCATTCAGCCGGGTCCTCCATGCTTCTGAGCGGGCCGGAGCCATCCATGCTGTCCCCTGCGGCTAAAAACGCCGCACGGTAAGCCGAAATCTGTTCCAGCATGGCTTCATCCGGCTTGCGCAATATTAGTTTTTCTAATTCGTTAGCCATGGTTATGCTCCAAAAAGTGTGATCCCAGATACATCGGGTGTTCAGATTGAATCAACTCGCAAAAGTGCTCACAAACCTGTCTGGGCAGAAGATTGATCTGCGCCACGTCCGAAACAGAAATCCATTCGCTTGCCAGCTGGAGATCGTCCGTCTCTGTCGGTTCCACGCGCTCCAAAGAATTGAGTTTACAAAGGAAGATATGCAGCATTTTGTGCGCATATTGTGCGTATTGTTCGGGAATAAACGGATCGAGGCAAATCTCCTCCATCAGCGCAACAAAGCGCACCGTCTCGACGGAATAGCCTGTTTCTTCGAGACATTCCCGCCGCGTCGCCTCGGCCATGGTTTCGTATTGCTCCTGCCCTCCACCGGGCAGAGAATAATACGCGCCATTGTTCTTATCAAAACAGCGGTTGAGCAGCACCTTTCCTTCGTGCAGAATGATGGCTTTCACCGTGCTGCGAACATTCATATCGACTGCCTTTCCCGCCTCGCCTTGCAAGCGCTCCCGCTTAATGTTATTTGATTATACGCTCAGGAGCGCCACTGTCAAGCGCAGTCACTGTAAAATAAAGCTGGATATGATGCGACAGATGCCAGAGACACCCGCGCGGCTGACGAACTCTAACTTCATCTTGCCCATACTGGCAAACCAGAGTTCCAGTTCGCTATCCAAATCCAGCGCGCCCGCCGTCTCAACCGAGCATGTGTTGCTCCTGCTGTTTTATTTTAATAACCATTCGCTAAATCGTATAGAACAACATAGAAGCGATGCTATAAAGCGCTACAACTGCCGCACCTACGGCAAATAGCAAATTTCCCATGCGCGATTGCTTCTGTTTGATTCGTTCCAATACAAGCGAAAGTGAAATTGCGCCGACAAACACGGTTGGAACCATATAGCGAAAGTCCATCGTGCAACCGTAGGGAAAGCGCACGTTAAACAGAATAAAGAAGCCCATTTGAATCAGCCAAAGCCAAGTCAGCCCTAAGCGCAAAAGCGGATGCGCCTTCTTTTCGCGCAACAAAATAAAGGCCATCGCCACCAATGAAAGAATCATTAGGATTAGATTCGTCAATAGCAGCGTTTTAGCCAATATTTGACTTTGATCAAACGAATACTCTCCAAATTCCGAGCACTTGATGGTGTAGAGCCAGAGGCGAAAGTCTCCAAACGGCTGACAATACAGCGGGTTTAAAATCTCGCCAATCGGAAGCGAAAAAAACCGCTCTGCAATCGAATAATCCCCGCAATAAAGCTGCGGTAGATTGATGGTCAGCACATAGTTCAGCGGCTGGTCGAATTTGATCCAGTTACGAATAGGATACCAGAAGCCGAGCGGAACCGAAACCCCGAGGAAGGCGGCAAACTGTCCGATGAGCGGTTTCACTCTCTTTTGTTTGATTTGCTGCAACAACACAATGAGAAACACAGGCGAAATCAAAAACGCCACTGTCGAAGCGGATATCTTCGTCATCATGCCCAGCCCCAGCGACGACGCAAGAAGCAGGATGTTTTTCATAGTTGGCGCGTGATACCAGCGAATGGTGTAGAGGATCGCGAGCCCGTAGAACAGCAGCATCAGTGCGTCATTGTTGATGCTATTGGAAAGCAAATAAAACGTCGGCTGGAACGCAACAATCGCCATCGCGAGCACGGTTGCACGAGCGCCGATCTTTAGTTCGCGGCAGATATCGCGAAAGACGAACAACAGCGAGCAGGTTGCAAAGCACGGAACAATCTTTGCCGATTCAAACAGCGCATACAAATTTTCGTCCGGACGCAAGAGCGAATAGATCTTCACCACAATCGCCTGCAAGATATGCTGCAACGGCGGATGATAAAACTGCACCTCATTGGTCGTAGGCAGTTTTCCAGTGGAGAAAATCTGATAGACATAATCCAAATGCCCGCTCGCATGAAAATCACTGATGTCGTGCGAACGAAGCTGAACATTGGTGTAGAGCATGTAACCAATGCGCATGATGAGGCCAAGCGCAATGATGCCAACGATCAGCACCTCTGTGCTATCGAATTTTTTTTGCAGCAATAGAATCCCGCCAAAGATCGTATAGCCTGCTAATCCGGCAAGCATCACCAGACGAATCTGATCTCCGCCCAGATGGAGATGCCATTGGACAATCGAAAAAGCGGCGACGATCAACACCGCCGTGAACACATACCGGAGGATTCCGCCGTAATTGGCGCTAGTTTGCCGACTTTTGTTCATGATATTCTTCTTCTGTATTGACATTC
>JAEWYV010000064.1 GCA_023458615.1 Bacillota bacterium | reverse complement strand
TGCCGAGGAGCTTTCTTACCTCCAGCTCGAAGGATGCTTCCGCCCCCTCAAACTGATAGCCCTGATGCTCCATTTGCTTGACCATGTCGATGATACGCGTGGCTTCTTCGGAATCCTTTTTGATATCGGGGTAGAACCCCTTTACCTTTTCAAGGATTGCGCTTCTGCCTGCTACTTCGGACATCATCACCCGGCGGTTGTTACCAACGGCGGACGGGGATACATGCTCAAATGTTAAGGAGTTTTTCATTACGCCGTCTACATGCATGCCGCCCTTATGCGCAAATGCGTTTGCTCCTACATACGGCGTGTTCTTTCCTACGCTGATGTTTGAAATATCGGCCACCTCATGGACCGTACTGGTAAGTCGTTCCAGCGCCTCTACGGGTACGCACTCGCAACCTACCTTGAGTTGCAGATTCGCCAGCACCGTAGCGAGGTTTGCGTTTCCGCAGCGTTCGCCAAATCCGGCCAGCGTGCCCTGTACATGATTGGCACCGGCTGTCACGGCAAGTACGCTGTTTGCGGCAGCCATACCGGCATCGTCATGCGCGTGAATGCCGATTGATACGGGGAAACGTTCTTTCACAAGCTTGGTTACGCTCTGTACAAAGTCCGGAAAGCTTCCGCCATTGGTATCGCAAAGGCACAGACAATCCGCGCCATTGTCATAGGCCGCCTGCAGGGTAGCAAGCGCATAGTCGGGGTTGGCACGATAGCCGTCAAAGAAGTGTTCCGCGTCGTAGATTACCTCTTTACCGTTTGCCTTCATATGCCGAATCGTGTCGCCAATCATTGCGAGATTTTCGGAGAGCTCCGCGCGCAGAATGTCGGTTACATGAATGTCCCAGGATTTTCCGAAGATAGAAACAACATCCGTATTTGCAGAGAGCAGCGAGCGGAGGTTGACATCTTCTTCCGCCTTGATATTCTTCTTGCGCGTTGCTCCAAAGGCGGTGATCTTCGCGTGTTTAAGCGGAACCTCGCTTAGATAGGCAAAAAACTCCATGTCCTTGGGGTTGGAGCCGGGGTTGCCTGCTTCAATATAATCAACATAAAGATCATCGAGGATTCGAACGATCTTTAGTTTATCCTGAACGGAAAACGAGATGCCAACGCTCTGCGCGCCGTCGCGCAGGGTTGAATCCAGCAAATATACCTTATCCATGTGTCAGCCTCCTGCAAATTGGGCATTTTCTGTTCAATTCCGGGTTATAAAAAGTCCCCGTCTCATTATGAGACGGGGACGGATTCATCCTCGCGGTACCACTCAACTTGATCTCGTGTTCTCTGGTTTTGGATATACCGGGAACGCACTGATCCTCTTTTACGGGTTCTATCAAACCCTGGCATGTAACGGTGCCTGCCGTAATACGCTTACTATACTTCGGCGTCTCTGCTCGGGAGGGATCCGCTGTTCGCGCTGCCGTCGGTTTTCACCAGCCACCGACTCTCTAAAGACGAGCTTGCGAAGAGCATGTCTCTTTCATCGCATGTATATATAATGATTTTCGATAATATATCATGCATATCGGCATCGTGTCAATACATTTTTCGATAAAAGATATATTATTTTTTATTATTGCTTGCAGCTCAATCTCCAACCGAATTCACAACCAGCCCATACTGCTGCACCAGCTCATTGATATAGCCTGCTTCCGTTGGAAAGTTCTCTATTAGATACTTGAGCGCATAGCCCGGGCGCGTGTTAATCCCCGTTCGCAGCTGTTCCAGCCACTGCTTCGTGTATTCAATGGAGTTCGGAAATTTGATTGCTTCAATTTGCCGCGGCATCTCGGCAAGATAGTCGTCGTCCATCTCGTCAAGCAAAGCAAGCATGTGCTCCGGATTCAGCGTGGTGCTCATCAGTTCTATATAGCGAGCAACGAACTTTTTGCGCCAGGCTGCATTTTTATACAATCCGATGTAGATATCCATGTTTGTGCGGGATCCATTTGGACTCCGTACGCCATCTTCATAAAAATAGCGTTCCAGAATATCCTTCTTGTAGTCCTGCGTATATTGGTTGCCAAAGAGGCCATAATCCAAGTCAAACAAGATCGGCCTCCATTTTACCGAGTAATCCTGTGCGCGCCAATAGGCCTGATTGAGCATGTCTGAATCCGCAATATAACTGCGATATGCCATATAGTCCGTAAAATAGTCCACATCCACCCATTCGGCAAACTGCGCAAAGACAGTATCATCGGATAAGTCCTGCTCTCTGGCAAAAGCCCTGACGCGTAAAAAATCTTCAGCAGTTCCTTCTTTTACCTCATCGTTGCGGTTGACGATATCCACTTTTGACGGGTCAACGCCATAATGTGATGCAAGGTAGCTCTCGTCCTGCTCTTCGTTTAGATCAAAAACACCGTAATATTCTCCGTTTAGGTAGAGTGCAACAATTCTCGTTTTGCTATTCTCAATTTTTAGGCCTTCTGCCAGACGCGAAAAGTAGGAATCGCGCAGACGAGAACGCCCGCGATCCTGTCCGCCGCTTCGGAGGCAAAGCGCGGAATAGTTGATGATATCGCTATCTTCAAAAAACGGATAGGATACACTTGCTTGACCATAGCGGCTTCGCAGGCTGATGGAGAAAGATTTTTGAGAGTATTTCAGCATGGAGCGACCCTTTGCCCGGAACCCGGCATAAAACCCGACGCAATAGTCTCCCTCCGTATCATAAAACGCAAAATCCGTTTTATACTCCACCTTGTTCTCCCGGCTGGAGGTCTTCAATACTTCCTTGAGTTCATTTGGATCGGCAATCATACATACAACAGGAACGGTATGTTTATCCGTAAATAAATAGGTTGCAGAAGCCTCATTTGAATTGATCAACCCGTCTTTTACTGCGACAGCACGCAACGCTGTATGATTGCCGATCTCAAATGGTTCCGTATAAAGTTTGGCATCGCGATCTGGCAGACTCCCGTCAAGTGTGTAATAGATTTGAGCCTCCTGCGTGCTGCAAGAAAGGCTCACTTGAAACGGTTTTTTATGATACAGCGTTTTAACCGAAATCGACGGCGTCGCTGCATAGCCGCTCTCCGTCGTATTTGCATTACTCCGGCCCGGCGTCGGGCTTGCAAAAAAAACGCGTCCGATGGTTGGATCGGAAGCGATTCTGCCGCTTGTGATTCCTTCTCGCTGATAGCCTATATCAAATGCATCCATGATTCGACCGCTGGAATCGGTTAGCAACAGCAGTTCACCTGAGCCGGATATGCTTAGTGGCTCCGTGTTTGCGTTAACATCTTCCTCGCCGCTATCTTCAAGTGAAATGAGACGATATTCTCCCGCAGGAATGGAGATGCCTGTTAGCGGATATTTTGCTTTGTTTGCCGCGTCGTCCGAAAGATACCATCCGTCAAGCAAAACCTCCGCCTGAGAACCATTGTGGAGTTCAACCCAATCACTCTCCCCTTTGGGCGCTGCGGCGCTGACCTCGCTGATAGAGATTCCATCCGGATCAAACCAAGCAATCGCATTTGTCGTGGTATAACCCTTTGCGTTCTCTGCTCCCGGTGTTGGTGTTCCATAGTAGAGGATGTTGCCTGCTTCGTCTTTTCCCATGCTGGCATTTTCCGGGCAGACGCCTTCATAAGAGAGTGCATCCTGCCGCATACCGTTTAGCGTGGTCAGCACGACAGGTTCGCCTGAAGAAAGGCGAAAGCCCACATGAATCCCGTTGTCACAGTCAGTTGTGCCCGATAGATAAACGATCTGATATTCTCCGGCGCCCAGTGTAATGTCTGGCAAGGCGGCGCGGAAAGGATCGTCGAGATCATCGCTCAAATAATATCCAAGTAATGATACAGGCTCTGCAGAACGATTGTATAGCTCCACCCATTCACTGCAATTTCCATTTGCATCCGGAATCAAGCGATTGTTCCCCGGCATTACTTCGTTGATCACCACAGGATCGGATGCATCCATCGTGCTGAGCGTATTCGTCTCCCATGTAATGGAACCATTCTCTGCCAAGGGGCTGGATACCGAGTATGCGTTACCCTGTTTGCTCGGCACCACAGAAATTCCTTTGGGAATCCCGTTTTTCCAGCTAAGGGTATTCATCAGCCGCCCAGCGGTATCTGAGAGGGTCAGCGAAGTATCGGCTGACCCAATCGAAAATCCAACGGCAATACCGTCTTCTTCCAAAACGGCTTCATCAGAAAAGTAGAGCAACACATAACTGTCTGGAGCGAGCATCACGGCAGGAAGACGAAAAAGCATCGGCTCTGCTGACCTGTCGCTAATATAGTAACCGCTTAGATCCACTGTGCTATCCGAAGTATTGTAGAGTTCCGCCCAGGCAAACCCCTTAGCCGGATAGGGGCAGGTCTCGTTCAGCACCAATACATTGTTGGCAGGATCGAATAAATCCTTCAAAGAAGCTTGTATTGTACTGTCGCTATTTTCGTTTCCAGGTGTCGGGGATGAAGTATACCCATATTGACCGGAGTTGGTTCGCGCATAAGAAATATCCGCCGCCAATTCAGGAATCTCCAGTTGCTGAACCAATCCCGCATAGGGATCCGT
>JAEWYV010000063.1 GCA_023458615.1 Bacillota bacterium | reverse complement strand
GCGATCAGAAAACGGATTCGTCCGCCGCCGTCCAGCAATGTGAGTGTCTTTACGTCCGGCAGCCCATCGGTGTTTTCACAGAGAAAAATCGTCGATTCCATCTCTGCATCATCCTCTGATAGTTCGCTCCCATGATCGGGCAGCATCCGGCGAATCGCGGCGCGCCAGTCGTTCTTCACCCCTACATCCAACGCGGATGCAAAACGAATGGCGTTCTGCCCTGCATTCATTATATTATTTTCCTGCAATCGTTTTGTGAGCGCACGCGCCAGTGTCTGATAACGGGCAAATCCTGCCTCTCTGCCGCCTGTCTCACCCGTAAGGTAGTTTAGGTTTCGTCGGCTCTCTAATAGCGGTCGCGGCATAATCTCTGCCCCTGCGGCGTTTGCCGCGAGCAGCAGCCGAATCGCATCCAGATGAATTGCGCCGCCCTGCTCGCCATCGGCAATCATGGCACAGACGCAACCGGAAAGGTCGCATTGGCTCATTTGCAGCGTCGAACACAGCGTACGCATGGCTGAATTCTCGCCGCTTTGGTCGGCACTCGCGGCAAAGAGCAATCGGCGGTTTGTCCAATCCCCCGACGCGAGATCGCTTGCGTCTACGGTCTCAAATGGAATGCCTTCGATCGCATACTCCAGCGCGTCCCCAAGACGTGTATGCTGTCCAATCGAGACAATGGTGATCATTTTGCCCGTTTCCGTTGTTAGAATATTGTTCTGCATGATAGTATTCATCATATCACGAATGCCAAAAAACAAAAAGCAAGGCACAATGCCCTGCTTTGTGTTTTCCGTTTGTGCTTGCTTAGTTTTCTTGCGCGATCGGCGCTTCTTCCACGGTTGTAATTTCTTTTTCGCTCTTCTTTGAAAACAGTCTTGCCCAGGGGAGCTGGGAACTCACCACCGCAATAAACACCAGTGTGCAGCCGAGCATCTCACGCGGAGAGAGCGTTTGTCCCAGAATCGCCCAGCCTGCAAGCGCGGCAAATACGTTCTCCGGGCTGAGCAGCAGCGAGGCAGCGGCGGGCTCCACGCGGCGCTGTCCCAGCATCTGGAGTGTATACGCGCCGCAGCCGGAGAACAAGCCTGCATATAGAATGGTCACCCAGGCATCGGAGATTGCGGAAACCTTCGGCTGTTCAAAAAGCAGCATCGGAACAGCGGAGAGCAGCGCGATCACCGCAAACTGAATGCAGTTGAGGCGAATGATGTCCACCTTCGGCGCGTAATGATCCACCAACAGAATCTGGAATGTGTAGACAAACGCGCTGACCAGCACGAGGATATCCCCCTTCTCCATCGAGAAATTCCCGCGAATGGAGAGGAAATATAGCCCTACGAGCGCAATGAGCACGCTGATCCAAAGCATATAGTGCGGTTTGTGCTTAATGAACAAGCCAAACACGGGAACAAACACGATATAGAGCGAGGTAATGAACCCCGCCTTTCCAGCGGACGTGGTCACGAGACCGACCTGCTGAAGATTGCTCGCGATAGCAAGAACCACGCCAAGCAGAATACCCGCTTTCCAAAGCGTTTTTTTGTCGGTGTCCTTGGGGCTGATCCCGGTTTTGTCGAAGATAAGAATCAGAATGCCGAGTCCGAGCGCGGCGAGGGCGCTGCGTACCGTCGTAAATGTATACGGGCCAACATGCTGCATGCCCGCGCTCTGTGCCACGAAGGCTACGCCCCAGATGAGGGACGCGCTCAGTAGCATGGCAACTCCGATTCCGTGGCCTTTGCGTTTCGTGTGTGTCATGTTCTATCGTTCTACCATATCGTTTCTGTTTTCGCTTCGTTGATTGGAAAACTATTCAACGAAGTATCATATATGATTTTAGGTTAAAACGCAACCCCTGCCCGTCTAGCGCAGCCATGGTTAAACCGACTGCGCCGCGCACAATGCCTGCCTGCACGCGTGATTTTTAGACACTCTCCCCATCACTCGTTGAATAATCCAGCGGATCGTGCTATGCTTTATAAAAGTACCAAACAAAAAAATCATCAAGGAGCCTTGAATCATCATGCAGCCTTCCAAGGTATATTTCACCAATCTGCGAACCGACTTTGAAAACCCGCTCACTGTAAAGCTTCAGCGGCTCATCAAACGCGCAGGCATTGAACAGATCGACTTTCAGGATCGTTTTGTTGCCATCAAGATACACTTTGGCGAGCCGGGCAACCTTTCCTTCCTGCGTCCCAACTTTGCGCACGCGGTGGTGGATGTGATTCGCGCCAAGGGAGGCAGACCATTCTTGACCGACTGCAATACGCTCTATCCCGGCAGGCGCAAGAACGCGCTGGAGCATCTCGACGCCGCCGCGGAAAACGGATTTTCCGTCGCCTCCACCGGTTGCCAAATGATCATTGCGGATGGGCTCAAGGGTCTCGACGAAAAATTGGTTCCCCTCAATGGCACCAAACATATCAAAGAGGCTAAGATCGGTCAGGCGATCATGGACGCGGATATCTTTGTCTCTCTGAACCACTTTAAAGGGCATGAGGCAACCGGCTTTGGCGGCGCGCTAAAAAACATTGGCATGGGCAGCGGCTCCCGCGCAGGCAAGATGGAACAACACTGCGACGGTAAGCCAACCGTGGATCAGTCCCTCTGCCGCGCCTGCCGCCAGTGCATCAAGCAATGTGCGCATGGCGCGATCAGCTATAATGAAAAGAAGATCGCCTCCATCGATCACGAGCGTTGCGTTGGATGCGGTCGCTGCATCGGCGCATGCAATTTTGACGCAATCGAAAACAACGGCGGTAGCAGCGAGGAAGCCCTCTGCGAAAAAATTGCGGAATATTCCCTTGCGGTCCTGCAAGATCGCCCAAATTTCCACATCAACATCGTCATGCAGGTTTCCCCGAACTGCGACTGCCATAGCGAGAATGATGTACCAATCATTCCGGATGTCGGCATGTTTGCCTCGTTTGATCCCGTCGCGCTGGATCAAGCCTGTGCGGATGCCTGCCTCCAACAGCCGGCAATTCCGAACAGCCAGCTGACCGAAAACGCCGCCAAGGGAATCTGCGGACACGATCACTTCTCCACCTCGGCGCCGGACACGGACTGGACGATTACGCTTCGCCACGCGGAGGAGATCGGCCTTGGCACAAGGCAGTACGAACTGATCACGGTAAAATAACAAATCATCAGGAGAAGGAGCAAGTTTCCTTCTCCTGTTTTTAACGGCCGGAACATTGAATACTGAAACCCACAGCAAATGAAAGGCAGGTCATGCAACATGAAACGACCCGCGCGCCTTATTTTTAGCGCAACTGCGATTCTTGCAACGTTGCTGCTCCTCGCCGCATGCTCCAGCCCCGCCAAGCAGGAGCCGACCACTTCGCCCGAGGCAACCGCAACCGCAACATCAAGCCCCGTCATTACGCCAGCTCCTACCCCAGCCGTTTCCCCGACCGACACACCAGCCCCGACAAACACGCCCCTGCCAAGCCCGACGCCAACGCCAAAGGGGCCGCGCATGTATTCCAGTTATGCCGATCTGGTCTCCTTCGACCCCGAAACAGGCATCGCAAAGTTTGATTACTTTGACATGCTGCGCGGAAAAGAGGCAGTGGATTATCTCGTGGAGCACGAGAACTACAAGCTAGCCGACGCACAGGAATTGGTGGACAACTTTGCCGACTCGGAGTACGTTAAGAAAAACACCAACAAACAGCTCCGCGCCATCGACCTGGACGATGTATCGCTCAAACTCATGGTAAAGCTGGACGGAACACCCGTGGATGACGCAAATTCCATTCCCACAACAGCCGCCGATTTTCGCAAGATTTACGACATGGACACCTCGCTCCTGCTCGAATCATACTTTTACCACATTAAGGTGGACAGCGATGGCGCGGTTTTGCTCGTTGAGCAGGTCTATTGGCCGTAATCCGCCCGCACCAACAAAACAAGAAAGCGCCTAAGCGGGCGCTTTTGTGTTTCCAAATTTGATTATTTCTTAAGATTACGACTCCAGCATAATGGATAAAATCTGTGTCTCGGTTTCGCGCATGCCGTCCTTGGCAAGCCGTCCGATATTCCGAATCGTGTTATCCACGCCTTTGACCACGATCCCGTCTCCGCTAACAAACTCCTGATTCTGGGTATACATGCGATAGCCGAGGATGCCCGCGTCCACCGCGGCAGCAATCTTACCCGCGCAGCTCGCCTTTGCGCCATCGCACACCATGCCGCTGATGATGGCGAGTGCGTTAACTACCGCATGCGCAACCGCTTCATATCCGCCGCCTTCCAGATAGGCGATGCCAGCGCCCGCGCCGCAGCCCGCGCATACCGCACCACAGAAGGCGGAGAGACGGCCGATTCCCGTCTTTTGATGCAGTGTAATCA
>JAEWYV010000062.1 GCA_023458615.1 Bacillota bacterium | reverse complement strand
CCCAAACGAGAAGAATAATCACCGAGAATACAGTTCGTGGACGGGAATAGAATGATCCGCCGCAAATTTTACTAATACTTAGAGGAAACACAGGATTCATGAAACACACGTTTACCCCGAAGGGCGTATGCCCAAGCAAGCTGGAGTTTGAACTCATCGACGGAACGATCCACAACCTCGTCTTTACCGCGGGCTGCAACGGAAACCTCAAGGCGATTGCAAAACTGGTGGAGGGGATGGAGGCCAAAAAGGTGGTCTCTCTTCTTTCCGGCAACACCTGCGGCTACAAAAATACCTCCTGTGCGGATCAGCTCGCCCGCGCGATAGAAAAAGCGCAGGCGGCGGAGGCCACCGCATAACACACTAAGACAACACCCGAATCAGCCGCACGCGAAACGGTGTTCGCTTGACACACCGAGCGGCAAAATGATATTGTGAATGACACAGCGAACAAAAATTCTCACCGGGAAGAACAGCATTTCAAACCCCCGGTTCAATACAACAAGGAGGCATCCAGCGTATGATCATCATTGCCGGCGCAACGGGCTATATTGGCAAATATCTCTCCGTGGAGCTCACGAAAAAGGGTCGCGAGGTTTTAGCCCTCGGAAGAAACCCGAAATCCGCGGAATTCCTGCGCTCCCAGGGCGTGCCGTTTTTAGAGTTTGACCTGCTCAACGACGCGGACTATGACAAACTGCCGACCGAGAACATTGAGGCAATTGTCAACCTCGCCGTCGCCCTGCCGGAGCATGAGCTCCCGCTGGAGACGTTTTTTGACGTAAACATGATGGGCAACTACAAGCTCCTTGAGTTTGCGCGCAAAAACGGCATCAACCGCTTCATCATGGCTAGTTCGCATAAGGTCTATTGGGACATCACGCGCCCCGAACCGATCACGGAAAATGACCTGCCGTGCTTCATCGGGCCGCACTCGCCATATATCATCAGCAAGATCGCCGCGGAGAATTTCCTCCAGTGGTACAGCAAGGATTACGACATGGATACCATCGTGCTGCGTCTCACGGGTGTGCATGGCTTCGGCGCGCTGATGGGCTTCCTCGAGAGCGACGGAAGCTACACCAGAACCGCCATCGAGGTGTTCATCGAAAAAGCGCTCAAGGGCGAGACCATCGAGGTTTGGGGAGACACCAGCATCAAGCGCGACCATGTCTACATCAAGGACGTGCTGGGCGCAATTGAGGCCTCTATCGACGCGCCGAAGGGCACAAAAGGCATCTACAACTGCGCAAGCGGCGTGGCACACAGCCAGCTGGAGGACGCACAGGCGGTTGCCAAGGCGTTTGCAACGGATAAGGGCGTGAGCCAGATCGTGTTGCGTCCCGACAAGCCTAGCCTGAGACGCGGATATACCTACAGTATTGAAAAGCTCAAACGGGACATGAACTGGACGCCGCAATATGCCGATCTTGAGGTCATGTTTGCGGACTTCCGCAAGGAATGGGAAGCGCGGCAATATAAGAGCCACCACTTCATCAAGCCCGAAGACCGCCCCGTGAGCTTCGGTTGAACCAAATAAAAAATTCGGCTCCGAAAGGAGCCGATTTTTTATGTAAGGTTTATTGGATTACGAGCGGAAGAGGTTTATTTCTGTTCGTCTTTCCAGCCCCAAAAACACATTTCACCATTCCGAAGGAATGGTGAAAAAAGAAAATCACTTCTGCTCGTCTTTCCAGCCCCAGATATAATACGGTGCTTTTTCTCCGGTGTTAAACAGCAAGTCCAGCACGCTGACTCCGTGTTCAAACGGGCGGTAGAGCTGGCGGTATTCCGGATAGTCATAGGTCATGTAGCGAACGCCGATGCCTGCCTCGTCGAATAACGTTTGATTCATATACTCGGCGGACTTTGGCCCGTTGATGAGCTGATCGCACCCCAGCGCGTTGCAGAGCTGAATGATCTTTTCGCCTTCCTTGCTGCCCTCAAACCCGTAGTCCGACGAGCGGACAAACTCGACCGAGATGCCAAGCGCCTCACAGAGCTTCTTTGTGGTGTGGATATCCAGCTCGGCGAGGTTTGTCCATTGGTGATCGAGATAGAAATCCTCCAGCAGATAGGCGTATTGCTTAAAAAACGGAGCCTTGGCATAGGTGAGCGACAGGGTTTTATAATGCTTCTTCTGCCAGTCCTCGTTGGGGTTGATCTCGGTTTCGCAGATATTTTGCGTTCTGCGGTCCTTGCTCAGCACCGGAACCGTGAGCCAAACCTGTCCGTTCGCGGTTGGAATATTGTTTCGGCTCTGCCAGTTTTTCGAGACGAACTGCACATCGTCATAAAACACGAATACATCCGATTGATGAATCATATCGAACAACCCCTTCCAGGGAAGATAGAATGGCTGCATCATCGAAACGGTTTTCATGTGTTATGGCTCCTTTTGCTTCTCAAGCGGGTGGCTTACATTTCGTGCTTCATTCTACTTCCAACTGCGTTCTATGTCAACGCCGCCAAACTGGACAAACGAGGTGTATGCAGGTATAATTCATTGCGTATACATTGAAATGCGGCGCACTTTTGCTGCGTTTGCATTTACGATTGTGAGCGACCGGGGCATCTTCCGGCGCGGAAACGGAGAACACGAACCCATGATCAAATCCTGCGAAACAACCCGCGATAAAACATTGGTCAGCCTCGTTATAGCCTGCTATCGCAGTGAAAAGACCGTCCGCACGGTGATTGACGAGATTGAGTCGGTGTTTGCAGGCAACCACCAATATGATTACGAGTTGTTTCTGGTCAACGATTGTTCGCCGGATAACGTCTGGCCGGTGCTCAAGGACGCGGCGGATCAAAACGAGCGGGTCACCGCCGTTTCGCTGGCGAAGAATATGGGCAGGTTGCCCGCGCTGATGGCGGGATTTCGCATGGCAAAGGGCGACATCGTGGTCATTCTGGATGACGACGGCCAGTGCCCGATGGATAAAGTGTTCGATTTGATCGCGCCGATAACGGGGCCGAGCAACTACGATGTTGCGACGGCGGCCTATCCCGTGAAGAAGCAGAGCTGGTTTAAAAACTTTGGCAGCAAGGTCAACGAGCACATGACAAACGTCATCCTCGACAAGCCGAAGGAAATTCGCTTCAACAACTTCACCGCGATGCGCCGCTTTGTGATCGACGAGATTCTGCGCTATGAGAATCCCTATCCCTATCTTACGGGGCTTTTACTGCGCACCACGCATAAGATCATCTGCGTGCCGATGGAGGAGCGGGAGCGTCTCTACGGCAAGACCACCTATACCTTTAAGAAACTTATCACGCTCTGGATGAACGGCTTCACCGCGTTTTCGGTTAAGCCGCTGCGCCTCGCGACGGTGGTCGGCTTTGCAACCGCGATCGTGGGCTTTCTCTGGGGTTTGTTCATCGTGATTCAAAAGATTGTCAACCCCGGTGAAATCCTCGCGGGCTATTCCTCGCTCATGGCGGTGCTGCTGCTCATCGGCGGCATGATTATGCTCATGCTGGGATTGATTGGCGAATACATCGGTCGCATCTACATCAGCATCA
>JAEWYV010000061.1 GCA_023458615.1 Bacillota bacterium | reverse complement strand
CAGGGCATTCCACGCCATCTACGGGGATCCGTAGCGGCAGTTTGGGCCGGCAATCGGTGGCAACTGGCAAAAAGCAGGTGTTTTCGATTGAACCGACCGCGGCATATACGAGAGGATATGCTGATTCAAAGTCCGCTTTTTCTAATAGCAAAACTTTCTTTCCTCGCTCTTGAACCAAGCGAGACTGCGCCGAAACGATTGCATCATCTGCCGGATAGCGCAGAACGAATTCTTGATCACCTTCCAGCATGGAATGTGTGCTGGAAGCCTTGAGCTGGCGTGCGCGGAGCGTATAGAGCGACAGCGGAGAAGCATCCAGAACCAGAAAGCGCCTGCCGAGCTTACTTGCCGCCGCCGCGGTCGTCCCGCTACCGGAGAAGAAGTCGCAGACCAGATCGCCGGGCTTGGAAGAGGCGAGGATGACGCGGTTGAGCAGTGCCTCCGGCTTTTGTGTGGCATAGCCTACGCGCTCCGTGTCCTTTTGCTGCAGGTGCTCAATATCGTCCCAAACATCGCTGGGATACATCAGCGTATCTTCATAGTAGGTATAGATCTTTCCGGCAGAGCGGATGGTGAAGCAGATACGCCCGTTTTCATCGATAAAGCGCTTCATATGATTGCGCTTCTCCGGCCCGCGCGGGCTGCCGACCGCTTGAATATTGAAATAGACCTTTGCGCTCTTACGGTAGAACAGTATTGTGTCGTGCTTGCGCGGGTAATACCGCGTACTGCGTCCGCCGGACTTGTAGCACCAGACGATTTCGTTCATGAAGTTTTGTGCGCCGAAGATGTCGTCGAGCAGGAGCCTGAGTTTCGCGCTCATGCGATAGTCAATATGCAGGTAGAGCGATCCCGACTCACAGAGCAACTCCCTTGCGCCGGATAAAATAACGCGCATCCAGCTCAAATACGCGCCCTCGTCCATGTTGTCCGCATAGACGGGCAGGTTGAGCTGGCGTTTTCCCGAGCCAACCTTCATATGAAAGATATCGCCCGTGCCAAAGGGGGGGTCAAGATAGATGAGCTGAATGCGTCCGCGATGGGATTCCAAAAGAGAGGGCAACGCTTCTTCCGCTTTTGCAAGTATAAACTCGCCCGGTCCACCGTTTACGTGCCGTTCACTTGTTACGTTCATCCGTATCATTGCGCCCTCCCGTTGCGTCGTTGTATGTAGTAGAAAAAAACGGGAGCCCGACGGCGATTATTCGCTCGGTCGGTTTCCCGCGGCAATGGCTACATGGGCCTCCATCTCTGCTTTGGCGGCAGGGGCATCCTTGCGTTCAATTGCGTGAAAGATATTCTGGTGCTCCGCCAGTGAATTCGGTGCGCGATCCGGTAGGGTGAGGGAGCTTTGGCGCGCCTTGCGGATGTTATGGTGCAGCGAGGCTAAGATATGCCGTATGGTTCTGCTGCCGCTCGCTTCATAGATCAACTCGTGAAAGCGCGTATCCAGCGCGACAAGATGCGCAACGTCGCTCTTCGCGGTGTAAAACTCCATGAGCTCCACAACCTCTCTTAGCTCGCTGAGCTGCGCATCGCTGACACGCTGCGCCGCCCAGAATGCCGCCTGTCCTTCGAGCAGATGGCGAATGGTAGAGACGTCCTGCAAATCCTCACTGGAAAGCCCTTTGACGACCACGCCGCGGTTGGGATGCGAGGATACAAGATCTTCGAGTTCGAGTTGCTTCAGCGCCTCGCGCACGGGCGTGCGACTTACGCCAAGCTCTTCCGCGATTTTCATTTCAACCAGACAGTCGCCCGTTTGATACCGCCCTTCGGCAATGCCGTCGCGAAGAAAACGGTATACCTTTTCGGACAGCGAGCCGTAGTCTTTATTCTCATAATAACCGTTCATGATATCTCTCTTTCGCGGGCAAAAACCGCCCGCTTACGATGGAAAAAGGAATTGTCGCTCCCAATTCCTGTTATCAGTGTAATATTTTTTAGTTGGAAAAACAAGAGGCTGTATACAAATATACAATTGAACAATTCGATTCGGATGCAATTTTAAACCAATCGTATGATTTGGGGCTTGGAGCTGCCTATTTTGGCGTATATTCGCCAAACTAACGGTTGCGTTTATACAGAATATTGCGTATACTTGCAAGGCGCACAATCAAAAAAGCGCGCAGAGTTCCAATGGAATCGACCGAACAGGCGGCAGAAAGCGGGCGTTTCGCCAATAAAAACGGAAAATGCCTTAAAGAAGCCGCAATGCGTTCACGCGGGGGTAACAAGGTAAGCCGCTTGCATATTTACATCATCCCGCGCGACTGGTATAATTTTTATCATCAAGAATGGAGGTGTGCATATGTCCGAAGAAAAGAAGACGAGCACCGAAGTTTCCAAAGTGGAACCAGAGGGCGGTCGAATCGTATTTGCGGACGAAGTCGTCGCAACCATTGCCGCACTTGCGGTTTCCGATGTAGATGGTGTTTCATCGCTGAGTGGCGGTGTTGTCGAAGGCATCACCGAAATGCTCGGCAAAAAAAATGTAACCAAGGGCGTTAAGGTTGAGGTAGGCACCGAAGAGGCCGCCGTAGACGTTTCCGTCAGCATCAAATACGGCTATAAGATCAAAGAGGTTTGCGAGAAGATTCAGCAGGCCATCAAGAGTGCCATTGAGACCATGACGGGTCTTCGCGTGGTGGAGATCAACGTATTTGTTCAGAGCGTTGTCTTCGAGCCGGGAGAGTTGGACGGCGGAAAGAACGCCAAGCGCAAGGATAAAGCGAAGGAAAAGGAAGCGCAGCCCGTTGTGGCAGAAGTCGTTGAACCGGAACCTCCGCGCGTAAAATAATAAGCGACATCGGCTAAGCCGGTTTACGGGCGGATTTCGTTCCGCCCGTTTCACTGATTCGGCGGATTTTCGCGTGATAAGACAATTTGTAATTGCGCCGCTGCACGCTTTCATGCGTTCGCGGCAAACGAGAAGGGGTCTATAGTTATGAAACTCAAGCTGTTTGATCGATTCCTGTTGGGCATTCTGCTGATTGCTGCAATTCTCGTTTCGTTCATTCTATTCGGTGTCGCAGCAAACCTGATTCGTGAGGACATGGTCAATAATTTTGTTGGACTATTCTATATGTTCCGCCAAAATGCGCTTATCCTCGCCGGCGTGGGGCTCCTTCTGCTGCTCATCAGCATCAAGCTGCTCTTTGCCGGAAAAGGAAAAACGAGCGAGGTTCGCCCTGCGTCCGCGCTGATGCGGCAGACGGAGTTTGGCGGCACGTATATCTCGCTCGAAGCGTTGGATAGCATGGTGCAGAAGCATTGCCGTGCCATCTCGCGTGTGAAGGATGTACACTCCACGCTGCACTCTTCCGAAACCGGCGTGACCGTCGGCATTCGACTCTGCGTTTTGCCGGATACGGATGTGGTAACGCTCTCAAGCGAACTGCAGAAGTCACTCAAGGAGTCCATCGAATCTTTGACCGGCATTCAGGTGAACGAGATTGGTATTTTAATCGAGAGCGCCGCGGCTCCGGCAACAACCACCGCCGTAACCCGCGCAGAATGAGGATAGAACCATGAATGCGTTTCTGGAGTTCATCAAAAGGCACAAGTTTACTGTGCTGTTTGTGCTGGTCGGCCTGATCCTGTCCATCCTGTTTTTCACGATCGGGTTCTGGCGCACGATATTGCTTCTTCTCATTCTCGCGCTTTGCTTCCTGATCGGGTACTTGCTCGACCAGAGCGGGCCGGAGGGAATTCGTAACTTTTTCAACAAGCTTTTTACCAAGGATTCATAAACATGAGCAGGACAACCGCGCGCGAAGTCGCAATGATGATGCACTTTTCCAATTTGCTTGGTGGTGAGGATACCCCCGAACACGTCTGCGAGAAGGCCGAGACCCTCGGCACGCTGGACGAGGAGGACCTCGTCTATGTTTCGCAAATGCTGGAAGGCGTTTGTGAGCGCAGCGAAGAGCTGGATGAGATCATCGGTCGTTATTCAAAGGACTGGGCAATCGAGCGTATTGCGCGGGTGGATTTGAGCATCCTGCGTGTTGCGATTTACGAGATGCTGTATCGCAAAGAGGATGTACCGACAGGCGCCGCCATCAATGAAGCGGTCGAGTTGGCAAAGCGTTACGGCGGCGAACGTTCCTATGCGTTCATCAACGGCATTCTCGGCAGCGTTGCAAAAGAGATTGTCTCCCCATGACGGGGCTGTTCATCGGCGTCGATACCAGTAACTATACGACGTCCGTTTCCTGCGTTTCAACCGAAGGCATCGTTTTCGAACGGAGAACGATGCTTTCTGTACCGTTAGGCGAACGTGGACTGCGGCAGAGCGACGCAGTTTTTCAGCATGTTCGGAATTTGCCGCCGTTGATTCAGGCTATGCTGGAAGCCATAGACGGCAAAACCGTGCAAGCCGTTGGCTTCAGCGCAACGCCAACAGGCGCGGCGGAATCCTATATGCCCGTGTTTCTTGCTGGCAAACTCGCCGCAACGGCAATCGCTTCGTCCCTGAATGTACCGCTCTATGAAGCCACGCATCAGGCGGGGCATGTACGCGCGGCGATGTTCGGGCAGGAAGAAGCGGTCAGCGAGAATCCGTTTCTTGCCATGCACCTCTCTGGCGGAACAACCGATCTTTTGCTTGTGCAGCGCGAGAATGGTCTGGTTGGCAACATAGACCGTATCGGCGGGTGTAGCGATCTCCACGCCGGGCAGTTTGTGGATCGCGTCGGCGTTGCGCTGGGACTTCCGTTTCCCAGCGGTATCCACCTGGAAGAGCTGGCGCTGCAGTCGAAGATGCAGGAGACGAAGTTGCCTTCCAGCGTACAGGATCTGAACTGCTCGTTTTCCGGGCAGGAATCGCAATGCCAACGCTTGATTGCATCCGGCGCGGACCATGCGGAAATTGCGTTTGCAGTCTATGATTGCATGGCGCGAACATTTGCAAAATTGCTCAACAACGCCTTTACAAAGAGCGGCTGCAAGACGGCGCTGCTCTCGGGCGGCGTTTCCGGCAGCATTCTTTTACGGGAGCTGCTGCAAGAGAGGATGCATACAAAACTGCTCTACGCCGAAAGCGGCCTTTCAGCGGATAACGCCGTGGGCACCGCACTGCTGGCGCGTGATCGACACCTAAGCGGGAGGTGATGGGCGAATGGAACAGGCGCTGACACCTGGTTTCCGCGTAAGCGAACTGAATGAATACGTCGCCCTGTTGCTTAGCGCGGATGAAAACCTGAGCGATCTTAGGGTAACCGGCGAGATCAGCGGCTTTAAGCGACACTCCTCAGGGCATCTCTATTTCTCGTTGAAGGATGAGGATGCGCTGGTGCGGTGTGTCATGTTTCGGCAGCAGGCGATGCGACTCAACTTTCAACCGCAGGACGGCATGCAGGTGACGCTCTACGGCAGAGCGTCGCTCTATGAGAAGGACGGTTCCTTTCAACTCTACGCCAACTATCTCAAAAAAAGCGGAGAGGGCGAATTGTATTTGCGCTTTCTCGCGCTGAAAAAAGAGCTTGAGGAGCGCGGTTGGTTTTCGGAGGAACGAAAGCGGCCCATTCCGTTTTTACCGCGCCGTGTCGGCGTGGTCACGAGTGAAACAGGTGCCGCTGTACAGGATATTATCAATGTTATTCATAGAAGATTTGAACGAATGCCGATTGTGCTCGCCGGGGTACGCGTACAAGGTGCAGGTGCGGCGGAGGAGATTGCCAGAGCGATCCGTCGCATGAACGAAAAAAACGCCGCGGATGTACTCATCGTGGGGCGCGG
>JAEWYV010000060.1 GCA_023458615.1 Bacillota bacterium | reverse complement strand
GAGGGGATGGACGCGGGTTCTCCGATGCCGCTCTATGAATTGCCCAAGCAGGCTTCCCTTCAGTTGGGCGCAAAGCCGCGGCAGGTGAGCGAACACGTCTGGTGCCTTGGCGAAATTCCGCGTGTCTATGACTTTGAGGCAGATCGCGCGGTCGGCGAAACGCTCTCCTCCTGCGGCTGCTGCTGGGAGGCAGATACCGTGCGGGACGACACCTCGCTTGCGCTCACGCTGCCGAATGGGGTCTTTGTGGTCACGGGCTGCGCGCATGCGGGCGTTTGCAATACGGTTGCCTACGCGGCAAAGGCGGTAGATTCTTCGCGCGTGCTCGGCGTGCTCGGCGGATTTCACCTGTTTGAAACCGGCGAAACGCTGAACCAGACCATCGACACGCTCAAAACGCTTGGGGTTGAGCGCGTTTATCCCGCTCACTGCACGTCGCTTTCGGTCAAGGCAGCGTTTGTTAACGCGTTTGACACCGTAGAGGTCGGCGTTGGGCTAACGATAAACTGGGAGAAATAAATCGGAATCCGGCGAACAGCATGTTGATGCCGGATTGACAAAAGTTTGGTATAATAAATAGTTGTTAGACTGTAGAGGAAGAAAGGATTTCTTCCTCTGCGTTATTTTAGGATGATCCGGCATTTTCTCGCACAGCGGTGCGGGTAGATCCGTAACAACAGAGAACACACCGTGTTGAGGGAGGACTCACAATGGATTTGATAACCGATTCCCGCGCGCTGATGATCATCGGGCAGTTGATGGACACCAAGAGCTCTGTCAAGCCGATTTTAGAGCAGGAGGCGCAGAAGCCGAAGTTCTCGCCTGCGCCTGTGCAAAAGGCCTTTGCGCGCGTAACGCCGGAGTCCCAGGGCGTTTCCTCGCAGAGGGTGGCGGACTTTCTCAATGCCCTAAGGGATGACGCAACGCTGGATATGCACGGCGTACTCGTCGTGAAAAACGGAAAAATGATCGCCGAGGCGGCCTTTGGCGCCTATGACCAGAGCTTTTGGCACATTACACACTCCGAATGCAAGTCCATAACGGGGCTTGCCGTCGGGTTGCTCATCGGCGAAGGAAAGATGAATCTCGACGACCGCATCGTAGATATCTTCGCGGGGCGTGTGAGCAAGATCAACCAACTCACGCACCGCAATATGACCATTCGCCATCTGCTGACCATGACGAGCGGGGTTACCTTTAACGAGGCGGGTTCCGTTACGGAGAAGGATTGGGTGAAATGCTTTCTGGAGTCGGCGGTGCTCAAGGAGCCGGGTTCCACCTTTAACTACAACAGCATGAACACCTATATGCTCGGCGCGGCAATCCGCCAGATCACAGGTCAGGGATTGGTAGACTATCTCAAGCCAAGGTTATTTGAGCCGCTCGGCATCACCAACTTTTTCTGGGAAACCTGCCCGATGGGAAATGAAAAAGGCGGTTGGGGACTCTATATTCTGCCGGAGGATATCGCAAAGATCGGCTGGATGGTCATGAGCGGCGGACGCTTTGACGGCCAGCAGATCGTCGCTGAGGAGTGGATCAAGGAGCAGACCAGCGCGCACGCCGAACCGCCGAAAACCCTCGGCAACTACGACTATGGCTACCAAACGTGGGTGGGTCGAAACGAAAAAGCCTTTCTCTTCAATGGCATGTTCGGGCAGAATGTGCTTGGATTTACGGACAGCGGCTATCTGCTCGTCTCCAACGCGGGCAACAACGAGCTCTTTCAACAGAGCGCCTACTACGAGATCGCAACGCGCTTTTTTGCCAAGCCGGACGAAGGAAAGATCAGCATTTCGCTTTCCGGCGTCAATGCGCTGGCAAACGCGAAAAAGCGGCTGAAGATCGATCTGTATCAGCCGCAGACGGCGCTCTTTGGCGATCTGCTCTGTCAAAAGGCGAAGCTCGATTACAAAGAGATCATCAAGCGTCTCGACGGTAAGGTATATTTTGCAAAGGAGGATAAGCGCGCATCCTCGATTGGGCTTTTGCCGCTCTATGCGCAGACGCTGCAAAACAATTTTACGCGCGGGCTGCGTTCCCTCTCTTTCCACAATCACGGCGGATTGCTGGAGTTGATGATCGACGAAATCGACGAGCGCCACACGCTTCCCATCGGGCTGGACACGCCGGAATATACGGATGTCACCGTGCATGGCGAATGCCACCGCGTCGGCGTCAGCGGGCGCTTCTCGCTGGATGAAGCAGGAATGGCGACGTTATTCATCCGCGTTTCGTTTCTAGAGATTGCAAACGCGCGGTTGATTCGATTCCGGTTCTTTGACGACCGGATCGAAACCCTCTGGAAGGAATATCCGGGCAAGGGATATATTGCGGATGCCTATAACGAAATCAAGGGTCAGAGTTCGTTTTTGGAGACGATTATGGCGCGATCGGATGAGGAGCTGCTCCGATTCCGCATGGGCAGAATTTTGGAGCCGCGCGTTGTGCTGCAACTGCAATCGTAAGCAACGCAACTGCCACCGGAGCCGATCAAAACGCAAAAGTGAACACTTTTAAAAAAGGTTGCAACTCTTTCGTTTTTTTCGGGGAAACCACTTGAAAAGACAACCAAAATCAATATACTGTCCATAGACAAGAGTCTTGCCTTGTTACGCTGTAACAGAATGGCGTGTCTATGTATGGGGGAGGAACCATGAGCAGAAGAAGAACCGTTCGCATTACACCACTTGGATATATTGTTTTAAGCATCATCATTCTGGTGATGTTGGTAGGCATCTACTTTATCATTTGGTCGATGCGCGGCACCGGCACGGAACAGCCGCAAGGCAATCTGAACAGCGCCTCCGTGCAACTCACCCCGACGCCGCCGCTTGTTCCGACAAACGCACCGACACAGGTGCCGACGCAGGCACCGACCGTACAGCCGACCAGCACACCGCAGCCGACGACGGCAATGACACCCAAACCGGACGATACCCCCGAACCGGCTGTGAAGACGCCGAGTGCGGCGCAGGTCTCCGCCGCGGTAGACGGAACACTCAACGCCAGCGGCGTTGCCCTTCGTGGTGGCCCGGCAAAGACATATGCACTGCTTGGCACCTATTCCTCCGGCACACAACTGAAGGTGTATGAAGCCGCAGGCGACTACTTCTTTGTCAAGATCGTCAAAGAGAACAAATACGGCTATGTTGCCACAAAGTTTGTCGACAAGGCAGGGTTACTGCCCGGCGAAAACGCAACACCAACGCCGAAGTCCATCGCCGGAACCATCCCCGGAACGGTCTCTGCGGGTACGCTCGCGCTTCGCTCCGTCCCCTCGACGGAGGATAACAAGCCCATCGGCGAGGTAAAGCGCGGCGACTCGGTCCTGATCTTCTTCAAGACCGGAGACTTCTACTACATTCAGGTGGCATCCTCCGGCGTGAAGTGCTATGCTGCGGCAAAGTACATCACCGCAAGTACAGCGGTGCCGACCGGCACGCCGGTTCCGTAAGGACGGCATCCACTCAGTCCAGAAACACAATCACCCCGCGCATGGATTGCGACGGGGTGATTTTTATGTGTGGAGTTGGCTGGGTCGAGCGAAAAAAAACAGTGCGTTACTCGGCCTGTTCTTTATCCCGGCAGATAAGCACACCGAGCAATACGAACAGCAGCGGCGTGCTGGCGGGTTGGGCAATGTTCACTGTAGCCTGTGAGGCATAGGCGATCACCGCGACACTTAGCCCTAGGAAGACTGGCTGGCGAATGCCTTTTCGAATGCCGGTGCGCAGGGCGAATGCCAGTGCGGCAAGATAGCTCAACAGTCCCAAAATGCCGTTGGTGACCAGATATTGCAGATACTCATTATGCGCCGTGTCCAGCGCGGCATCGGAGAAGAGCGGCTTAATCGCGTCTGCGTGAAACAGTACACCGGAGCCACCGCCGAAAAGCTGCTGTATGAGCGGTTGCGCGCCGAAGAAACGGAGCACAAAAGCCCAGATCTGCCCGCGGTCGGTGCCCCAACTTGCGTTGAAGCGAAGATAGCGCGAGAGACTGCCAAGCGGCACATGGACGAGCGCCGTGTTGAGCAGCACAAGCGCGAGGATACCAAGCCATGCCACGATGACGAGAACCATCCAATAGGGTCGCCGAAGGCGCAGGAGCCCTTGCGGCTTTACGCGGCGCAACAACAGCCAGAGCGCGAACGTCAATGCAGCCAGCGGAAGCGACACAGCTGCTTGGCTGAGTGTAACGGTGAAGAAGGAGAGATAGGTCTTGGAAGGCAATACGCCAGAGAGCAGACCAAAGAAGAAGGCAGAGAGAAAAAAGATGCACCAAGCGAGCGCGAGGCGGCGCATGGCAGCAACAGCATCAAATAGAACGAGCGGGAACACGACCACGACAGCGAGCAGACCGAGCGCGGCACTGTCGCTCCCTGCAACCAACGCTCCAAAGAACACACAAATCATTGCAGCGATGCTCAAAATGTTGTCACGTGTGCCCTTGGCTTGTAAAAAGGCATTTAGCGCGACGGGAAACGCCAGCACAAGATAGCTGCCGTAAAAGTCCGCATTGCCAAGGGTCGAGAGAAAGCGCCCGAGATCTTCCTTGCGCAGATTGTGATAGAACCCGAATAGATCGACGCCAAAGTG
>JAEWYV010000059.1 GCA_023458615.1 Bacillota bacterium | reverse complement strand
CCCTGTCGAAGATAGATCACGCCATAGAGATAGTTCCACTCCGCGTTGTGTACGCTCACACCGTCGAGAATCTCCCGCGCGGCGTTGAGGTTGTTTTGATTGATGGAAGCGCGCGCCCGCGCAAACTCCGCGGCAAACGGCCCGCTGTAGGCCGTTCCGCCCGGACGGGAATAACCGCCCGCATTTCCGGTGTTATAGGATCCGGAGGTTGAGGAATACCCCGCTCCCGCATGATAGTTGTTCGTCTGCTTCTTGGTGAGCATTTCATAGGCCTGATTGATCTCTTTGAGCTTCTCTCCTGCCAGCTCCTTGAGGGGGTTGTCGGTATATTTATCCGGATGATACTTCTTCACCAGCTCCAGATAAGCCGCGCGAATCTCCTCCTGCGTGGCGTTTTCGCTCACACCAAGAACTTTATACGGGTTCATTCCTTGTCTCCTTTATCCTTTTCAGGCGATTCGTTTTCCGCCTGACAGCCATTCTCTCCGTGTAGCACGCGTCGCTGCGTGTGATAGAGTCCCAATTGCATGATATTGTCCAGCAGTCCGCTTTTTTGATTCAGCGTCAAGAGGTCATAGCCCTTTTGCGCCTCGTCACGGGTGATGTTTAATAGAAACTCAGCCTGTTCGACCGGCATATCGGCGAGTAAAAACGGATTATAGTTGCCGCTCTTTTGATCCTTCTCGCGGTCATCCCAAGCGTCGATGAGATAAATCCATTTGCCGAGGTTGTAAAACATCCATTCCGCCGCCTTGCGTTCGCCATCCGGCAACATGGGCGCGTTTAAAATGACAGCGGCAAGCAGCTTGCCAAATGTATCGCTCGGCTCATCGGTTGAAGCGATCTTTTCCGTCTCAATCGCACTCAATCGCGTCATATTCTCCGCAATCTCGTGATCGAGCGCGGGATGTGCTTTTGCAGCCTTATGATACGCCCGCGAAAGCGCGAGACGCGCAGCAGCGGAGGTTGCGCTTTTCTCATCCCGGACGTCATCCGCCGCCTGATACCAGGCAAGCAGGACGTTTACATCCGCGGCATAGTCCAAAATGGCGGAAGGCTCGGCAATCGGCCGCTTTCCACGGTAGACGCGCGGGCCGCAATTGCCGGGTTTGAATGCCGCGCCATCGTTAAGCGCGGCAAGCACGAGCGCGAGAAACGCGCAGTCATAGCTCAGCGTCAGCCGCTCAATTTGTCCAAATCTTTTACCGATGCTCTTGCAAAGTCCGCAGTAGGTTCCGCGATACTCCGCCTGTTCGCGCACCTTCAGTTCGCATTCCAGCGGGCGAATGTAGCCAAACATATGCCGCATCCTTTCTGCATCCGCAAAATATTGTATCATGTTAGCTAGCGTGTGACCATGCCTAATTTCCTGCTCGCTTGTGAACGAATGTGAAATATCCGCGCGTTTAGGCGCAAAAAAGCCGCCAGAGCGCGTCCGGCGGCCTGTTTGCCAAATCCTGCTGCCCGCGTTTATTTCGCCGCGAGATATTCGTTGATCTGGCCGATCAGCGCATCGGAATTGATTCCGTGCACCGCGCAAGCCTGCTCAATGCTCTCGCCATGCGCCATCGCGCAGCCGAGGCAGTGCATGCCAGCATTCATGAGAATATCGGCGGTGCCCTCGTCCAGCTCGATCACCTGCTGAATGAGCATATCTTTCGTTGCCTGCATGAATATATCCTCCAAAGTAATTGATACTAACGCTTTTGAAACACTAGCTAAATACTAGTATATCATGATTTCACAAAAATCCAAGCGTTTTTTGATCCAATGTTCAAATGAACCGTCCGGTGCAATTAGCTACGTGTTTCAAACACGTTTCCGCAATTGGTGCAGGTCACGCGAATCTTACCCTTGCCGCGCGGTACGCGAAGACGCTGGGTGCACTGCGGGCAAATGAGATACTTATACTGCTTCATCTCGGCCCAGGTCGGCTTCTTGTGCGTCTGCCTTGCGCGCTGACCGCCCGTTTGCGAGCCCGCAGTTTTGGTACGGAATGTGCGCCTAAACCAATCCTTCACCGAGGTAACCACGGTCAGGTATTTCATGTTTTCCTGGTAACGCTTGGCGGTGTTCTTGCTCGTCATACGCAGCACCATCAAAATCAGCAGGACTGCGCCAAGCCCCGTGAACACAAACCGCAGCCAGCCACCGAGCTGGGCAAAAAACATACCGAGGATTGTTAAAACCAGCGCCGTGATCATCATCGCGCGGTTTAATTCATCCAGGCCTCTTTGCTGTTGTTGAAACATCGTATCCCTCGCTTTTATCGATATCTGACGGGTAACCCGCCTGTCTTCTGAATTCGTTGCAATTGGTGATTGTCGCCGTCTTAGCGTTGCGCCTGATAGAGGCGGGCGGTCAGAGCAGGCAATGCCGCCGTGAGAGCGCCGCCGGCAGCGTTTGCCGCCTCACCGGTCAGTACATCGATCCACTGCTCGTGAAATGCAACCGGCGTTTCCCCGTCGGGGCCTTGCGGAATATCGTCCGGATGCAGCGTCACGCGCTGCTCCCGCTCCGATCGATTGATTAGCAATACCGCCTGTTCGTTTGTCTCCGGAAGCCAGCGGATGATCGCATAGATTTCCGGGGAAAGCGCGCCCATCCTGCAAAGACCACGCTTGAGCGCATCGCTTCCCGCCCGCGCGCGCATCAATGTCGAATAGGCGGTAAACACGGTCTCATTTTCCGCGCCCCACGGATAGGTGCCGCGATTGAAGGGGTCGCTCATGCCGGTCATGCCAGCTTCGTCACCATAGTAAACGCTCGGCACACCCGGCATCGTCATCTGTAGTGCAGCGGCGAGGATCAATCGTTGGTAACCCTTCTGCTGATCTTTCTCGTTTGGCTGGTAAACCGCCTGTAATTTACGAGAAACAGAATTTCGATCCGGCGCGCCTGAGAGAGCGGTTGCCGCACGGATGATATCGTGCGACGAGATCAGGTTGAGGCATGCCTCGTAAAAGGGCTTGGGATAATGCTCACGCAGCGTCTGCAGCACATGATCCAGAGAATAGGCGTCCGAGTGACCCGTTAAAAATGCAACGGTCGCCTCCATGAAGGGGTAGTTCATCGCACTGTCCAGCTCATCGCCGTTGACGTAGCCGCGCCTGCCCTCCGCGCCATATTTATTGGAGCAGTCCTCCCAAACTTCGCCAAGCAGAACGCCCTCGGGGTCGTTTTGTTTCACACGTCTGCGCAGATAGCGAATGAACTCGTCTGGCAATTCGTCCGCCACATCCAACCGCCAGTCCTTTGCGCCCGCGCCTGCCCAGTGGGACAGTACGCCGGTGTCTCCCGTAATAAACGCCGTATAGCTCGGCTCCAGCTCGTTGACATTCGGCAGGGTCGGAAAACCCCACCAGCAATCATAATGCTTGCGATCGCCAATAAAGCGATACCAACTGCGGTAGGGCGAGTCGTCCGCCTCGTAAGCGCCGATTCCGTCATATCGCGAAAATTTGTCGAAGTAGCGGCTGTCCGCGCCCGTATGGGAGAATACGCCATCGAGCATGATCCGTATGCCGAGCGCGTTTGCCTCTGCGCAGAGTGCTCGAAACTCATCCTCATTACCAAAGATCGGATCGATCCGGTTATAGTCCGCCGTGTCATAACGGTGGTTGCTTGCGGACTCAAAAACCGGGTTGAGATAGATCGTTGTCACACCCAGTCCGGAAAGATAGCCGAGTTTCTCGCGGATACCGTTGATATCCCCTCCGAAGAAGTCGTTTGGCTCATAATCGTCCTGTCCCGGCGCGGGCGTAAAGCATACGTCCTCGCTCCAGCGGTCATGGATGCGCAAGAATCGCCCCTTTTCGGCGTGATACTTCGCCCGTTCGCGAAAATCCTCCCAGCTGCTCCTGCGAAAACGATCCGGAAAAATCTGATAGACAATCCCTTCGCGCCAGTGCTTCGGCGTTTCAAATGCACCGTCGTAAACGGTGATTTGATAGGCGCGCGGCTCATGGGATTCCAACCGACCCTCGCCGCTGTCCGCGCCGTAATACTGCGTTTTGCCGTCCGGGGTGCGGATGATAAAATAATACCAAACCAGACAAGGCACATCCGGCATTGGGATATCGCCCCTTGCGCGCCCGCCAGAGATTGCCAAGTCAAAGATGGACTCCACGCCAAACTGGTTGTACAGTCTTAGTTGCACCAGCGGGGTTGTGTCCGAGCCAATTTCGGCTTCCATATGCACGCTCGCCCCGCAGGGAACCGCGCCTTGCGGCCTGCGAAAAGAGAGAAATCTTGAGTGATGTCGAAACGTTATCATATGCATAGTATAGCCGATTCCCTCCGGCAAAAAAGCGGGTTGTGCGGAATGTTGCGAGCTTTTCACAATTTTAACGCCATCGATCAAGGGGTGTTCCATTTGTCAAAAAAAGCCCGGCATTTTATCTTTCTGTTTCGGAAAATTTCGTCTGTTTGCATCAAAAAAGCCGCTCATTCGCAGGAGCATCCTTGCTCCCGTATCCTGCGGCCTTACCTGCTTAGTTGCGCTTGACGATGTCGTTTTGCGCCTTGAAGATATGCCCGGCCTTCACCACGCCACGCACGCGAGAGAGCGGATAGACGGAGGCATAGGGTTCCAGCACCGTGCCGGGATTGAGTACGCTATTACAGCCAACCTCTACATGATCGCCAAGGATTGCGCCGAACTTCTTGAGTCCCGTCTCGTGCGGTTCATCACCGCCGCGCACGATGACCAGGGTTTTGTCGCTCTTGACGTTGGAGCAGATCGAGCCCGCGCCCATGTGCGCATAGTGCCCTAATATGCTGTCTCCAACATAGTTGTAGTGCGGCACCTGCACCTTGTCAAAGAGGATGCAGTTTTTGAGCTCTGTGGAGTTGCCAACCACGCAGCCGTTGCCAACCAATACGCTCCCGCGGATAAACGCGCCAGGGCGCACCTCCGTGCCCGCGCCGATGATGGTTGGTCCTTCGATATAGGCGAAAGGATAGATCTTTGCGCTCTTATGAATCCAAACCTCTTCGCTTGGATGGTCATATTCCTCCGCGCTGAGCGTTTGACCCAATGCACGCACAAAGTCCTTGATCTTCGGTAAAACCTCCCAGGGATAGGTCGCCTCTAAAAACAGCTCTTGCGCGAGCGTCGTTGATAAATCCGCAAACATGTCCTGATTCTTCATCCGTTTTGTTCCTGTTCTTGTTTTATGCTGCGCTAGTTATTATCCTGCGCAATGGAGCGAAAGCGTGTATATTCGCCTTGCCAGAGCAGCTTCACAACGCCGGTGGAGCCATGGCGGTGCTTGGCGATGATGACTTGGCTTGTGTTGTCACCCATTTCATATTCCTGCGTGTCCAGATAGGCCGCCGGACGATAGAGCAGCAACACCATATCCGCATCCTGCTCAATTGATCCACTCTCGCGCAAGTCCGAAATCACAGGCCGGTGATCCGTGCGTGTGTCCGGCCCGCGGTTGAGCTGGCAGAGGACAATGATCGGCACATTTAGCTCTCTTGCCAGCAGTTTGAGCTGGCGCGTCATGTCCGAAACCTCCTGCATGCGGTTGTCTGACTTTCGTCCGCCGGCGGATTGCATGAGCTGGAGGTAGTCGATTACGATCATATCCAGCCCGGCTCGCGCCGCAAGCCGACGGCATTTGCTGCGAATTACTGAGACAGTCGCACTGCCGGAGTCATCGATAAAGATCTTTGCGCG
>JAEWYV010000058.1 GCA_023458615.1 Bacillota bacterium | reverse complement strand
AGGCTTCAAACATCGCGTTATAGTCCGCGTGCTGCTTGCTATAGCCAACCTGAAGCTCCGCCATATAAGCGCTGACATCCGCGGGAACGGTGAAGGATTCCTCCTGCCAATTGTAGAATTCACGCATGGCCTTGATGGCGTCGTCACCCAGCGGTTCGCCGTGTGCGCCCGCGGAATTTGCCTTCGGCGTTCCGTGCGCAATCTCGGTGCGGACGATGATGAGCGATGGATGCTTGGTGTCTGCCTTGGCGTTTTCAATCGCCTTGGCAATCGCTTCGGTGTTCTCCCCGTCTGCAATATTTTGCACTGTCCAGCCATAGGCCTCGAAGCGCTTGCCGACATCCTCGGTGAACGCGAGGCTGGTGTTGCCTTCAATGGTGATCTCGTTACGATCGTAGAGCAAAATCAGCTTGCCAAGTCCAAGATGGCCCGCCAGAGAAGCCGCCTCCGATGCAACACCTTCCATGAGGCAGCCATCACCGCTCAGCACATAGGTATAGTTGTCCACAACCGGATAACCATCACGGTTAAACTCGGCAGCGAGCCGCGCCTCCGCCATAGCCATACCGACAGCGGTCGCAATGCCCTGCCCGAGCGGGCCGGAGGTCGTCTCCACGCCGACGGTGTGCGCATATTCCGGATGACCCGGCGTTTTGCTGCCCCATTGACGGAAGCTCTTGAGTTCCTCCATCGGCAGCCCGTAGCCAAACAGATGCAGCAGGGAATATTCCAGCATAGAGGCATGTCCGGCGGAGAGAACGAAGCGATCGCGCCCAACCCAGGTTGCATCTTTGGGATCATGTTTCATCTGTTTCCAGAGGGTAAACGCCATGGGCGCCGATCCGATGGGCAGACCCGGATGTCCGCTGTTCGCCTTCTGCACGGCTTCCGCCGCGAGGAATCGTATGTTGGTAATCGCTCTTTGTTCGATCGGTTTCATAAGCAGGGATCCTTTCCTGTGTTGGTATCTTTAATTGGCGACTATTATACCACAGATTGTGTGAAAATCGTGCAGTATCTTAAATTCCGCACTTATTCTCACGAATCTGCTCCAACTGCGTGAAGTTATGCTTGCAGACGTGTCCGTTCAGCGGAAGAATGCGCTCGTGAATCGCGTCCACGATCCATTCCGGCTGCGGGAAGAAGGCATCCTCCATCTCGTGCGCAGGCGTAATCCAGTTCTTAGCGCCAACGACCACCGGCGGTGCATCCAGATAGTCAAACGCGAGTTCGGCAATATTGCTTGCGAGGTTACGCATGAAGCTGTTACGCTCGCAGGCATCTCCGGTGATGACGATGCGTCCGGTCTTTTTGATGCTCTCAATCACTCGCTCATAGTTGAAGGGAACGAGCGAACGCGCGTCGATAATCTCCGCCGATACGCCATACTTCTCCTGCAGGATATCCGCCGCCTTGGTGACGCGATAGAGTGTTGCGCCGATGGTGAGAATGGTGACATCCTTGCCCGCGCGTTTCACATCCGGCTCGCCGAGCGGAATTTCGTACTCTGCTTCGGGTACGCCGCCTTCGTGGAAGAGCTCCGCAACGTCATAGATGCGCTGGCTTTCGAGGAAGATGACCGGGTCGGTGCCGTTGATGGCGGACTGCATCAATCCCTTTGCATCATAGGGCGTTGCGGGAAACACAACCTTGAGTCCGGGGATATGCGTCATCAGCGCGCTCCAGTCCTGCGAGTGTTGTGCGCCATATTTACTGCCAACGCTCATGCGAAGCACGACCGGCATCTTGAGCATACCTGCGCTCATAGACTGCCATTTGCAAAGCTGGTTGAAGATTTCGTCTCCGGCTCTACCTAAAAAGTCGCAATACATTAGTTCGGCAACCGCTCTGCCGCCGCTCATGGCATAGCCGATTGCGGCGCCGACGATGCCCGCCTCAGCAATTGGCGTATTGAACAGGCGATGATATGGGATCGCCTCCGTCATGCCGCGATAGACCGCGAATGCGCCGCCCCAGTCGCGAACATCCTCGCCGAACGCAACAAGCGTGGGATCTTCATAGAACTTGTTGATGATGGGTTCGGCGATGCCGTCCCTGAGCTGATAGACCTTGTTTTTGCTCACAGGCTTGCCATCCGGCTCCAGCCCGAAGCGAATCTTTTTCGCGATCTGCTGTACGCGCGGGCACTCCTCTTTTGGCAGAAGCACGTCCGGCTTTCTTGTTTCATCAAAGGAGCGGACCACTTTATTAGAGAACATGAGGTTTCCGATATAGTTACTCTCCGCGCCAAACACATCGATGCGCGGGGAAACCTTCTCGTCGATGGAGAGCTTCATGTTGCGCAGCATGTTGTCCTTGATGACGGCCCAGATTGCGTCGAGTTCTTCCTGCGTCGCAATCTTCGCCTCGATGAGCTGTTTGCCAAAGGCTGCGATGGAGTCCTGGGCTTCCCAGGCTTCGATCTCTTCCTTGGTGCGATAGGTGCTGGAATCCGAGGGGCTGTGTCCGCTAAAGCGATAGGTGACCAGATCGAGCAGCACAGGGCCTTCCGCCTTGGCAACGGGAATCTTGCGGCGGTAGGCGTCGATCACCGCGAGCGGATTAAAGCCGTCTACGCGCTCTGCGTGCATGGCGGAGGGCATCACGCCTGCCGCGATGCGCGCGACCATGTCATAGCCCATCGTCTCGCCGCGCGTCTGACCGCCCATGCCGTAGAAGTTATCATTGATGTTGAAGATAATCGGCATTCCTCCGCCGTTTTCGCCCCAGAGCGTACGAACCTGATCCATCGCGGAGATCATCAGGCCTTCCCAAACAGGGCCGCAGGCAACGGAACCGTCGCCAATATTGCAGACAACAACGCCCGGCTTCTTGTTGCTGAGTTTATACAGCGCCGCACCCGGGGCGATGCTGCCGCTGCCGCCGACGATGGCATTGTTCGGGAAGATGCCAAAGGGCGTAAAGAACGCGTGCATGGAGCCGCCGAGTCCCTGATTAAAGCCGTTCTTGCGTGCAAAGGTTTCGCACATCATGCCATAGAGCAGGAAGTTGATCGCGATTTCCTTCACGGTCTTGCCGCTATCCTTAACGACGGAGAGCGTGCGCCCGCCAAAGAATCCTTCCATGATCTCCATGAGCTTTGCATCATCCAGAATCTGGATGGAGCGCAGGCCTTTTGCGATGATTTCGCCATGGCTGCGATGGGAGCCAAAGGTGAAGTCGTCCAATGTGAGTTCATACGCCGCGCCGACATACGCCGCTTCCTGACCGATGCCAAGATGCGCCGGGCCGGGGTGGTTATATTGCACGCCGCAATATTCGTTGGTGGTTTTAATCAGGTTGAGCATGGTCTCAAACTCGCGGATATAGGCCATGTCCCGATAGATATTCAAAAACTCATCTTTGGAGAAGTTCTTTTTCTCATCCTTCACGGTCTTTTGATACTGGTTGACCGGAATCGGCGGGAAAGAAAGCGTTTCGGGTTTTCTAACGACGTTCGGATCGATAAAAATCTGTTTCGACATTGCAGTTCTCCTTCTATATTTAAACAGGTTAATTAATATTGAAATACGGCTTCACGGATGATTTCGCAAACCGTCGGGTGCGGGAACACGATCTTCTTCACTTCGTCAATCGTCAGACCCAGTTCAATGAAGGTGCCAACCGCGACGATGAATTCGCTGGAATAGTTGCTCAGCGCCTGCGCGCCAAGAACCTGCTTGGTCTCGTTGTTGACGATGAGCTTAAAGATGCCGTCTCCCCCTTCGTTCTCCGCCAGATAGCGGCCGGAGAAGCGCATCGGGATTTTCACGCAGGAGACATCCAGTCCCTTTGCCTTTGCGCTGTTTTCGGTTTCGCCAACCGCCGAGAGCTCAGGGTTGGTATACAGCACACCGGGGACGGCTTCATAACGCATGGTGTCCTTTTTACCGAGCATGTTATTCACCGCAACCTCTGCCTCGCGATACGCCGTGTGCGCCAGCATCGACTTGCCATTGACATCACCCGCCGCATAGACCTCCGGCTGGTTAGTCTTCATGTGCTCGTCGGTCACCACAGCGCCGCGCTCCATCATGACATTGATGCTCTCCAGCCCGATCTCCCGTGTGTTGGCTCTGCGCCCGATGGAGAGCAATACCCGATCGCAAACGACCTCGTTCACCACGCCGTCTTTTTCATATTTCACAGCGTTTGCGGTCAACTCGGTGACTTTGGCGGAGAGGTGGAATGTTACACCGCGCTTCTCAAAGCTTTTCTTGAGGATGGCAACCAACTCCGGATCATTTTCGCCCGCAATATGGTCGAGCATCTCAATAACGGTCACCTTGGAGCCAATGGAGGTAAAATAGCTCGCTAGTTCCAGCCCAATGACGCCGCCGCCGATAACGACGAGGTGTTCCGGCTTTTCGGTCAGTGCGAGAATTTCGCGATTGGTGCAGACAAAACCTGCGGCCAGTCCCTCTTTGAGACCCGGAATCGGCGGAACTGCCGGAGACGAGCCGGTCGCGATGAGCAGCCGCTTGCCTACATAGGTTTCCCCATTGGCGGAGACGGTATATCCCTCATCGTTCTTGCCCGTGATGACGCCGCGCGCGTTGACGAGCGTAACGTGATTTGCCTTGAGTGCGGCTGATACACCTGCGA